>JAJXWC010000189.1 GCA_021781855.1 Bacillota bacterium
ACTGTTGCGCAAATTCGACCACACCTGTTTTATCTGATACGCTGATTAAAGCACGTTTTACCACGATATTACCCTCATTTTCTGTTGTTATAGCTTTATTTTATCCCGATTGTTCGTAAATAAAAAGCCCCAGGCGGACTTTTTAGAGATTATTCAATTTATTGTTCGGAAATCACTTCATATTTAGTGCCTTCATCTCCTCCAACAGACCCAAATAAGCTGCACGCAACTCCCAAGGCTCCTCAATCACCGCCTGTTTCCCAAAGGACATAAGATAATGCGCCATATAGTCCAGCTCAGAAGCATGGTAGCCACCAACAATATAGCTGATGCCGTTTCTTTCCTCCAGCCGCATATTTGGATAATGGTGCTTCAAAAACAGCTCTCGTCCAAAGTCTGTGAGACGCACCCGAAAAGGCACATCGTGAAAGTGCGTCTCATAATTCGCTTGGAGAACCGTCAGCTCTGACAGGGACAAACTCTCCTTTGACGGCTGACAAAGCGCAACCGCCGCCATCTTATCACAGCGATAAGTTCCCCAAGTCTTTGCCCTAACATCAAATCCAGAACAAAACCAGATGCCATCACGATAAAAAAGCTCACTCATCTGCACCTGAAGCAGCTGCCTTCCATGCTGCCGATAATCCAGCTTAATGATTTTTTCCTCCAAAATCGCCTGCAAAATCAAAGACAGAGGCAATTTCTCAGCCAAAGGCTCTGCCTGCACCATGTGCACCACCGAAAGCAGCTTTGAAATATCGCTCTGCTGACTTTCAGGAAGCGTGGCAAGCAATTTCTCCCGAATCTCCCGATAATCCCGCTCGAAAGGTGTATCCGTCAACAAATCGAGCGCATGAAGCGCAAAGAAAATCGCCTGAATTTCTGAGCCATTGAAATAAACAGGCACCAGTAATTTCTGCTGAAGTAGCCGATAACCGCCAGCCCGCCCACTCTCCGTATAAACCGGCAATCCCATCAGCCCTAACTCCTCAACATCACGCAGCGCCGTCCGCTTTGAAATCGCAAAATTCTTCATCAAATCCTTGAGCTGAAAGCGCGACTTGTCCCGCAGAAAAATGAGTTCTTGATTGAGCCGTTCAGCTTTTTTCATTTTTTATTGTCTCTTTCTAAAAATGGTGCCGTATTCTGACACCTTTTACTGTTATACTGATATTGTAGCAAAAAGATAGACTTTTTGCCCCATCCGCAACTTTGAGATGTCTCCCAGACATTTCAAACAAAAGAAAGAGAGAAATTCACACATGAAAACATTGCTCATCAATGCTCACCCCGACTACACCAACGCAGCCCATTATTCTGCCAAATTGCAGGCACTTTTCCTCAAAAAGTTCCGTGAAAAGTTTGCGGACGACAAAAATGAAGAACTGACCGTGCTCAATCTCTATGCCCAAGACCTGCCACAAATCACAAAGGACGAACTCCTTGCCATTTGGAACAAGCAAGCAGCTGGCGAAGTCCTGACTGCTCAGGAAAATCAGCTCGCCACACAGTCTGCTGACTTGCTGACACAATTCAAGGCACATCATCGGATTGTCATTGTCTCTCCCTTGCACAATTTCAACATCACTTCCCGCATGAAAGACTATCTTGACAACATTCTGATTGCTCGAGAAACCTTTCGTTATCTGGATGCGCCCGATGCACGAGGCAAGGTCTCAACAGGCCTGATGACCGACGACTATCGCGTGCTTATACTCTTTGCCAGTGGTTCCATCTACACGGCTGGCTTTTATCAAGCACTAGACTTTGCGCCACGCTACCTACAAAGTATGTTTCAGGAAGTCATGGGCTTTGAACACTTTGACATCGTGCGCGCAGAAGGCACAGCCGTTTTGAGCGAGGAGGAGATTTTGGCCAAAGCTGCTGCTGAGCTGGAGGATGAGTTTGAGCAGTTTTATCTCAGCAGTGCGTACTAAATCCTCCCGCCTTTAAGACGGGAGATAAACAGCACTCTCTGCTGTATCGGTGAGAACGAAGAAAATCAGCTCTGTGGGCTGATTTTTTATGTGTCATAGAAATAAAGCGCAGAGCTTTTACAGTTCTGCGTTACACTTGTGGTTTCAAAAAAGATTTTACAGGAAACTTTTCATTTTCAATCTTCCTCAATCAAAAAATCCTGATTAAATACGCCAATATAAGGCAACTGCCGATAGCGCTCAGCATAGTCAATACCATAACCGACAATAAAGGCATCAGGCACTTCAAAGCCGACATAATCTGCCTCGATTTCGACTTTGCGCCCTGAAGGTTTATCCAAAAGGGAAATAATCTTGACCGACTTCGCTTGCCGTCCCTCTAGCAGCTTCTTCAGATAAAGCAGCGTATTTCCCGTGTCAATGATATCCTCCGCAATCAAAATATCCCGCGAATGCGCGACCGTGGACAAATCTTTCAAAATCCGAACCTCACCCGACGAGGAAATCCCGTAGCCGTAGCTTGTCACGTCCATAAAATCCACCTCGGCATCAATCGACAGCTCCTTGAGCAAATCTACCGTAAACATGATGGAGCCTTTCAGAATCCCGACAACCAGCGGATTTTTCCCCTCATAATCACGCGAAATCACCGCTGCCAACTCTTTCACCCGCTCAGCGATGGCTTCTCTTGTAAATAAAATTTCTTTCAAATGTGGATGCATAGTTTTCTCCGTTTTTTGTTTTCTCTTCATATTTTATCTAATTTTTGTTGAATTCAAGGCTTTTTTGCCGTTATTTCTTAAAATTTGGTGTTTATTGTTCGGAAATTCCAAACTTTATGAAAGACAAATTTTATCCGCTTTTGCGTTATAATAGAGTCAGAAATTGTTCAACAGAAAGGCATTCATCATGAAAATTACAGAAAATATCGAAATGCTCGAAGTCCATATTCCACGTGGTGATGACGAAATGATTATCTACCCGACACTTGCTTGGGACGATAGCCACTTGGTTCTTTTTGACACTGGTGTTCCTGGTAGCGGCAGTTATTTTGCTGAAGCGATTGAAAAAACGGGGCACAAAGCAGAGAACCTGACAGACATTATCCTGACACACCAAGATATTGACCATATCGGCGGGGCAAAGGAATTGCTCGCGCTCGCTCCAAAGGCGAAAGTCTATGCTCACGAAGTCGATACGCCGTTTATCAATGGGGTAAAAATGCCGACCAAGCTCGAAAAACAAGAAAATCGGCTGGCTAATGGCGAAATTGCAGCAACTGACGGCTTTTATCAAATGCTTAAAAATGGTTTCGCGACGAGTTTCTTACCTGTTGATGTGGAACTAAAAGACGGCGACATTCTTGACTTCTGCGGCGGTATTGAGACCGTTTTCACCCCCGGACATACACCAGGACACGCTGCCTTTTATCTGAAATCTGGCCGGACGATGGTGGTAGGAGATGCAGCAAACATCGCAGAAAACGGAGCACTTCGCGGCTCAAACCCTGGCATGACATGGGACATGGATAAAGCCGAGCATTCACTCGAAAAGATAAAATCTTATGATTTGGCTAATGTGATTTCTTATCATACAGGTTATTTGAAATTTTAAAACCCGACCCACAACCTAAAGGAGGCAATCCATGCTTTACGGAAAAGAAGACCACGACCAAAAAGAAAATGCCGCTGTACCGCTTTTAGCTTCACAAAGAGAATATAAAGGACTTCCCAAATTAAAATTACCCAAAGAAGCCGTCGAGCCACGGATTGCTTATCGGATGGTCAGTGATGAATTGCTTGACGAAGGACAGCAGCGGCAAAACTTAGCGACCTTTTGCCAGACCTTCATGGAGGACGAAGCCCTTTCCTTAATGAGCAACACGATGGCAAAAAATGCGATTGATAAAAGTGAATATCCGCGAACAGCCGATATCGAGAGCCGGTGTATCCACATGATTGCAGATTTGTGGAATGTTCCAAAAAACTCAAAATATCTGGGCACTTCGACGATTGGTAGCTCTGAAGCTTGCATGTTGGCTGGTATGGCAATGAAATTTCGCTGGCGAAAACAAGCAGAAAAACAGAAGCTTGACATCACAAAAAAACCTAATCTTGTTATTTCGAGCGGTTATCAAGTTTGCTGGGAAAAGTTCTGCGTCTATTGGGATATTGAACTGCGGACAGTACCGATGAACAAGGACTGTCTGAAACTTGACATTGCTTTGCTTGACCATTATGTA
>JAJXWC010000190.1 GCA_021781855.1 Bacillota bacterium
TAAGGTTGGCAGCGCTGCTACCAATAGATTTTGCAGGAAAGTCTGCCAGTAAGCCAAGACTTTAAAAGCTGTGCCGTAATTTCCCCAATCAATCGAAGTCGGGATGTAGCCAACTTGGGCATTGAGCAGGTCATGCAGGCTCTTAAAACTCATCGAGACCATGAAAATAATCGGCGATAAAAAGACAAAGCCTAAAATAATCAAAATCGCAATAATCGCCAGCTTCGGCAACAACCCTTTTTCTTCATTTCTTCCGAGAAGGACACGTCCCATTTTTTGAAAAGAGATTTTTTTGAGTTCAAAGTGGAATTTTTTCTCTGTCTTTTCCATCAGCGTGTTCTCCTTTCAAAAAGGTGGATAATCAGCGCCATAATGCCGATAACCGCCGCAATAATCACAAAGAAAATCCATGCTAGCGCAGCAGAATAGCCTAGTCCTGTATTTTGTGCGAACATATTTGTCGAAATAGTGCTAATTACTGGCTGTGAATCCGAAGTCGAATAAGTCACAATCACATAGACCATATTCACTAAAATCATACTTGAAAGCTGTGGCAATGTGATTTTCCAGAAAATTTCCCATGCGCCAGCGCCGTCAATGCGAGCGGCTTCAAAGATATTGTTATCTTGCTTTTGCAGTGCTGCTAGAAAAATCAGAATCGGTACACCAGTAAACCAAAGCAAAATAATCAGATTGTTCATGACAAAGCCGACAATCACACCAAAAATTCCTGTGAGCGTCGTGGTAGCTGCTGCTCCGCCAATCTTTGTCATACCAAGACTTTCTAGCTTTTGTAGGACTGGTCCTGATGCGATAATGACCGGCAGAAAGAAAATCGTGCGGAAAATCCCAATCCCCTTAATTTTCTGATTGAGCATCATGGCAATCAGCAGCGCTAAAATCACAATGAGCAGACTAAAGATAAAGATTTGCTGCAAGTAAGTGCCCAGATTGGTAATAAAATTCACATCACCTGTGAAGGCTTGAATATAGTTCTGAAGCCCAAGAAATGTCGTTTGGATGCCGTTGTTTGACACTGCAACCTTGAAGAAACTCAGATACAAGGAATAGAAAATCGGATACGCTGTAAAGACAGCAAAACCTAAAATCCAAGGGAGCACAAAGAGGTAGCCGATATGTTCAACATCGCGTGTATGAAAGAACTTTTTCATGCTAATCTCCCTCCTTAATTTGATAAGAACGCTTATTTACAGTCGTTTTGCCGTTCGTGTAGGTCGTGTTGGATTGATTGACGAGGATTTGTGTTCCATTTGAGTAGCTGGTACTGGTCACATCAGGTGCGAGCTGACTTTGACTTTCGATGGTTGCGTTTTTCGTTGCCGCAGCTACTTTTTCGTAAATCTTATAGTCTGATTTGAGCTGACTTTGCCAGTTGCTAAAGGTCGTGTTGAAATTGCTTGAGAGTGCTGTTTTTTCCAGCGCACTGCTATTTGCCTGAGTCAACAAGTAATAAGGAAAACTTCCTGTCGCAATATTTTCAAGCTCATAGGTTTTACTATCGCTGGCATTGTTGGCAGCATCACTATAATAAGTAATATAGCCTTTTAGCACATTTTGAATAAAAGGTACTGACTGCGTTTCATAGCTGTAAAATGAATCACAGGTCGGCAAATTGATGATACCGTTGAGATATTTCCAAGCGTAGAGATTAGGATTATAGGCGCTGACGGAAATCCCTGCTTTTGTCAGCTCTGACAATGCTTCTTGTTGCAACTTGAGTGCTTGCGAGCGATTAGTGCCACTGCCTGAATAATCTGAGTCAAGATTGTCTCCTAGACCACCAACTGTTACATTTTTCACACCAAGCGCTTTAATACTCGGTAAATCACGACTCACGAGTTCGGGATAGGATTTTGGGGCAATCGCATTATAGTTCAGACCATTGATTTGTTGAAGAAAGTTAGTATCTTTGATGCCAGTAGGCTGGCTTGTTCCCCAATAGGTCAAATCCAAGGCGAAATTTTTATTGGCTTTGGCAAGTGCCTGAAAGTCTGAGTTAGAGCCAACTGCGCTGCTGCTTGGAAATGTATTCGGGTCTGAAGCATTGTAACCTGCTGCCGTAAAAGCAAAGAGACTGGGCAAGACATTTTTCAGTCCGTTCTTTTGCAGGTCATTTTTGATGTCATTGGTCGTGGTAAAGACTGACAAACTGCTCCAAAAAAGTCCCGGTTTCATATCTGCTCCTGCGTAGTCAAGGTTCATGACAGGCGGAGTCGTTTTTTGTTTATGCAGAATATCCTGAGCGACGAGTTCTTTTTGCAGAGCTTGCGCAATGCCCGTATAGTTGGCATTTTTGCCTGAGAGCAAATCGTATTTGATGTCAATATTGACAGGATTCATCTTCTGCTGATACATCTGGACACCGTTGCCCGTTTGCTGCTCGCTTGTCGGCTGATTGTACTGTGCCCGATAGGTAAATTTTGAAGTAATCCAGTTAAAATTAGTCTGTAATCCTGCTTTTGTCGCATCAAGCTGTCCGTACTCTGCGCCTGATTTGACATAAGATAAGAGTGCGTCATCGCCATTGACAATGCCATAGCAAGGGACTCTCACACCCCATGAGTTATCGGAATTATTGACATTTGGCGTTGCGATGCCGTAGTCACTCCCGTAATAATTTGCCTGATAGGCGTTCGTCATCTGCGAGGCATCTTGATAGGAAATCTCTGCGCCAGAGCCGTCAGGAATCAGCATATAACCTTGTGTTTCTGCAGCTTTTGTTGCTCCTAAAAATGGATACAAATTTAAGTCAACCAATCGTCCCATTGTGGACTCACTGATAGAGCTTTCGGGAACTTGTACTTCAAAGCCTGTGTCTGTCAGATTAACCATGACTTGCAAGCTGATGCCTGCCATGCGAAATTTGACATTAGCAGTAAAGCCTGTGCTGTTTGGCATGACGGCAACTTGTGCACCTGAGGCAATATTGGTCGTGCGTGCTTTATCAAATGAATTGATATAGTCAATCGTAATCGCCGACGAGACAAATTGTTGCCAAGAATAATTCAGCCCTTGATTTGACAGGTTTGTCAAACTGGAATTCCATGTATAACCCGAATTTTTATCGACCACTTTGATGGCGAGTGTGCTTTGGTCCGCATAAAGCACGAAATTTTTGTTTTCTGCTTCTTTGACAAACTGGTCAGTCGCTGCATTTGCCTTTATTGTACCCACGGAAAGAACCAGTACGATAAAGAAAAGACTGAAAATAATTTTTTTATGCATGAGTTATCTCCCAAGTAATCGTCTTCAAAAAGTCAACGAGCTGTCCGCCCAACACCCAGATGATGTAAACCGTAAACAGCATAATCGCAATCGCAAATAAGGTCAGTAAGATATTTTTGATTGTCCCACCAAAGCTGAAATCGTGAATACGACTAATCATCAGCATCAAAAGGATAATGGACCAAACCACTGCAATCATCACGCTGTAACTGATGATAAAGGATTCGTTGTAGGTCAGGACATTTGACAAAAGGACAATCGGCAAAATCAAGAGTATAACAGGCGCTAGGCAGTGAATGCTACTGATATAAACCGTCCGCAAGCTGCCTTCACCATCCGTAATCGAAGCCACTAGATAATTAACCCCAACAAAAATCAAAATTGCCAGAATCACAACAGCAAGGAGGAAGAAAATGCTGACCTGTTGGACAATCCCACTATTGAAGATATAGCCCGTAAAAATCAGATAAATTCCGACTTGAACCAGCAACACGACAAACCAGATATTTGCCGCCCGTACTGTACCGCGTCCTTCATAGTTAAAGGAGTAAAGCGTGTCTAGCGGATGGCGAATCATACGCGGCATATCCGTCAATTCATTGTAAATTTTATTGGATTTGAGCTTATTGACCGTTCTGTCAGCGCTGACGAAGAGTTTAGTGCGCTTATGAAGTTGTTTGAATACCTGCCAAAGTCCCATCAGCACAAGGATAACCAAGATTGCCCAGCCCAGATTATTGTCCAGCCAGTTTTGGCGAATGTACCAAAAAGCATTCGAATAGCCTGTTTTATTTTCTGCTGTATAGTAATTTTGCTCTGCTTGAGCATAATTTCCTTCAAGC
>JAJXWC010000022.1 GCA_021781855.1 Bacillota bacterium
ATAAATCTTTCTGCCATTCTCATCAGCGACTCCAGATTTTCGATAGAAATAAGCATTCATAATATCTCGCCAATCTTCAGCAGCTTCCACTTGCTGCTGTAAACGGTCAGCAACATTTTGAAAATCAACTGGGGAAATAAAATCTTTAAGTAGTTTCCAATTCTCAATATTTTTCTTTACCTGCTCGACCCCTGCAAAGTGTGTATCATAAATATGCTGAATGACTGTTTTTCCTGAATGAAGGACATGTCCATAAGGAACATGATGGAAAAACAGCAAGAGTTCATCTGGACACGTGGCTAAATCATTGAACTTCTCTGCATTTTCATGAGCGTATTGTTCAACCATGCTAGATTCGTCACGCGTCCGATAGCAGCCCAATCCGTCACGGTCAGCATAATGTGCAGTGCCCCAAGGTCCGTACTCATGGGAATCAATGTCGCAGCGATAATGTGTTTCGACATCAATCATCCAGCCGATACCCAGCGGTGCAGTATAGTTCTCATAAGTTTCGTAGGAAGTGAGTAGCATTTCGGAAATCACGTTTATGACCTGTACTTCATTACCGAAAGTATTTACCGTCCATTCTCTAGCAATTTTTTCTGCGGAAAGTTCAGGATTCCATGCCAAGCGGCAAAAGCCATAGAGATTCGCCTGTGCGAGTTTGTGACCGCACCAATTAGCATCATTTCCGATATTTGAAATACCGACAATCCCTGAAAGCGGGCGATGAAACAAGGAACCATCTACAATTTTTTTCACCGTTGATTCTGCCCCTTTAGCGAAAGTATCAAATTCCAAAAATTCTTTCCACTGTGGAACGAGATAATTCAGATGAATTTGATGTCCTGTATATTCTTGCGTAATCTGCAATTCAGGTACAATATTGCAATCCGTCAAACCGCCAAAGAGCGGAGAGACTGGTTCGCGAGGCTGAAAATCCATCGGGCCGTTTTTAGCTTGCAAAATCACATTGTACTCAAATTGACCGTCAAAAGGCTTGAAGAACTCGTAAGCGTCCTTCGCCCGGTCTAGCTTTCGATTTTTCCAATCGCCTTGTGTCCGATAAACAAAGCAAAGCCAGAAAAGAATGCCACCGTAGGGCTGCAAAGCTCTCGCCATCATATTTGCACCATCAACAATCGTCCGACCATAAGTCATCGGGCCTGGTCTGCCTTCCGAGTCCGCTTTGACCAAAAATCCACCAAAGTCAGGAATCACTTCATAGACATGTTTAACCGTATCCGCCCACCAAGTCTGTACGTTCTCGTCCAACGGGTCAGCTGAGTTCATCTTCCCCACCGTAATCGGAGCTGCAAAATCGGCAGAAACATAAGTTTTAATCCCATAATCAGCAAAAATATCGGCGACTTCTTTCACATCTGCAAGAAATCGGTCTGTAATCAGAAAACTTTCACTGTCCAGTACATTGCGGTTATTGAGCGTTGTTGCATTGATACCGACCGAAGCAAGCAGTCTTGCATAATCGCGCACGCGGCGCTTATCTTCAATAAATCGAGAATGCTCAAAGAAAATCGAATCTCCAGCATATCCTCGTTCAATCGACCCCATCGGGTCAGAGGCATCCATGTTGTCCCAATTATCCATCATGCGGATTTGATTAACAGGATTTTCGCACAGGTCAATTTTTGTCAAATTTTCATTTTGTTTTACCAGACGATACAGGTGATAAAGTCCATAAAGTAGTCCTTTATCTGTTTTTGCATAGATTTGAAGTTGACCTGCTGTCTCTTTTATCTGATAACCCTCGTCCGACAGATTTGACTGCTCGGTCAGCATAAAAGTGAGCGAATAACTTTCGGTCAGCGGCGCGAAAATTTCATCAAAGGTTCCTAAAATTTCTTGCTTGATAGTATTGATGATTTTGGAGTTTCCCTCAATTTTGATGTTGCCAAATGCCGAGCTGTCTATATTTGTTGAGCATTTAGGGAGCCATATGTTATCGTATTTTTTCATTTTATTCCCAGATTTTCTCTTTTTATCTCAGCAGTGCGTGCTAATACCCCGCCTCTAAGACGGCGGGATAAGCAGCACTATCTCCGCAGCTTTGCTGCTACGCTGTCCATTCGCTCTAAAGTGCTAAAGCACTAAGGCGAAATGGCAAGCTTCGAATTTCGCTCGACTGCCCTAGGGTCAGCCGCTTTAGCGGCTTGTCTTCTGACTATTTCGCCTTGTGGCTTTAGCCACTTAGAGCGAATGGATACCGTAGGTGGACAGGGTAACCTCGCATCAAAGATGTGAGGTTGTACCCTAAATTCAGTGGGAGTTGAAACTCCACTGAATAAGTCTCTGCTTCATTTTCAAAATTTCTTAGTTTTTCATCGTTCTTAGAATTGTAGAAATCAAGATTGCTGTTAAAGCACCTGAAAAAGTTTTCCCAACAGCAAAGGTAAAGCAAAAAGTAAAAAGCTGATTACTTCATCAGTTGGGGTTCTTTCTCCCCTGCTCATATCAGCAAGCACTTGCTAGGTTAAAATTGCCGCATTACTCAAAGCCTCCTCTTAATTCTCCTTCTTGCTTGTCGAAAATAACTTTGCGTTTTTCAAAGTCTTGGCTTACTCCAGCAATTATTAGCAGATAAATGCCAAGAATAAGGAAAAGAAAGATTCCCGTAAAAAAGAGAAACAAGAAATAAAGCATAATCGTGCTGCCAGCTAAGATAATCATTGAGCGGAAATCTCCCAGAGCAATCAGAAAAAGTTGTGGCAGCATTTTGAGTTTCAGCTGATAATCTACAAAAGTCGGCCCAATGAGAGAGAAAATCAGTAAGACAATAATTGAAACAAAGAACCAAACCATTTTTACAGCGAAAGCCCAAGGCTGCGTTGCTTGTAGCTGATTGAAAAAAAGAACATTTGACAAACAAACCAGTGCGATAAAACAGTTAAGATAACCGAAAATTTGACTTTTCCAAAAAATCGCTTTATAAATCTGAATATATTTTCGGGTCGCTGTATAATCTACTCGTGTTTTCATGAGTTGTTTCGCCGTCAGAATTGTCGCGTAGAGGCTAGGAAAGAAGCCACCAACAACCAGCCCTGCGAGTGTTCCGACGATAAAAATAAATTGAAGATAGACAAAAATCACTACCCATCTTAACACACTCATCATTCTCATCGCATCTATTTTTAAGTTCATTTCTTCTTTCCTTATCTCAAAACAACATTTTCTGCAGTTTTGATTTTCCAATCTGTCAAATTTCCTGCTATGCTCAGAAAATAACGATTATTTTTTTGGCGCTCTACATGGAAGTCAAAAGTCTCCACTCCGATTTTTACATTTTTAACCGTCAATTCGTCCCAAGCTGTCGGTAAGCAAGGAGTGAGAAGTAGCTCTTTTTTCACAGCGTTGGGCTGCAATCCAAGAAAACCTGTCAACAAAGGAGCAATCATCGCATAAGCTGTCCACGCCTGCACAAAACAGCCATAATCCGGCGACATTTCTGAGATGGAGCCTGGCAGATAAAGACTATAAGTCTTCATGATGCGCTTCATTAATTCATAAGCTTCATCTGCTCTACCATATGCCAGATTACTATTAATCAGTACCGCAGATGAGATGGTCATCATCCGTTTATCTCCATCGCCAGACAGATAAGCCCCGTATTCCCCGATAAATTCAGATGAATTCAATCGCTTCAAAGCTGCTTCAGCTTCCGTAAAAGTAGCAATTTTCATCTCAAGAGGTGTATCAATAACCCAGTTTTTAAAATTGTAAGGCATATCCGTCAAAGTTTTATCAAGTCCAGTTGCTTCAAACTCAGCTTTGACCTGTGTATAATAGTCTATCATTTCTTGATGGTGATTAAGAAACGAGCGCTTAATTAATTCTTCAAAAATCTCTGCTAAATCCTTACCTGAAGCACGAACATCAGCAAATAAGTTTTCAGCAGATAGCCACATTTCTGTCCGAATCTTCTCTGCAAGCGCTTGTGATTTTTCGTGATAAATTTGAGCCTGTGCTGCCTCATTAAAGAGGAAAGCCATCTCACTTGCATTTTCCAAAGCAACTGCCGTATAAACCGCAGTATCAATCACTTCGCCAGTCAAACCTCGCCCCTCAATCACCCCAAACCCTTCTGGGAACAAATCACCGTCCGCATCCATCTCTACAAGCAGATAATGAAGCGCTTTTTTCACTATTGGATAATAATCGCACAACCAGTCAATATGACCTGTCCAGCGGAAAGTTTCGTATAGTCCATGAATGAAGAGTGCTGTTTCTTGCGTATTTCCCCGATTTCCAACCACTCCATACGTGTTTTCTTCATGGATAATTCGTCCATTGCCATTTGCTCGTTCTGAGCCTTCACTGATAATCCCCAGCGTTTGCTCTGCTAATTTGTGAAAACCTGCAGGTAAGCACCCTTTGAGCGCATAGACTGAATCCACTCCAAACCACCAGATGTATTCGGGAATGCCCGCTGTTAATCCCATTCCAACAGCTTCTGAGTCAATCGTCAGCCATTCGATATGACATTTTGACCACGCGAATTGTTTTTCCAACGCTTTGTCTGGAATTTCAAGGGCAGCGGTATCTAAGATTTCTTGATAAAGCGCCGCTTTTTCTTCAAAAACTTTTGCTTCATCTTTGAGCAGGTTCATCCGTTCAAGCGTTTCTTCATCTGATTTTAGTGACCCTGTCACTTGAAGCGAAAAGCACTGCTGTTCCCCAGCTTTCAACTGTAACGTAAAATTCCAAAAACCGCAAGTGCCAGTACCGAACGTTTCATCTCCCGCCAGCACCGTTTCTGAAAGATTCAGCTTTGTACTCGGTAGCCCTGCCAAACGACAGCGAGTAAACCAGTTGTTTGCATCATCTTTCGCACAAAAATCCGTCTGTTCAATCCAAGCCGTATCTGCCCCATCAAAAATCTGAGCTGCTTGTGAGTACCAAACAGGGCGTAAATCTGTAACGACTGATAAAACACTATCTAAAATCAGTTCATGAGCCGTTTTGTTGGAAAGCTCAAATTTCACGATTAGACCCGCATGCGTTGACGCAGAAAATTCAGTCCGCTTAATGGTAAATTCAGCAGTTTCAAAAATCAATACATTATAAAAAACATGATTTTCATAACGCACGGCATTCGTTAGCCAGTTAATCTTTCCAGCTTTATCACGAAAGCCCAGCCAAAAGCCGTCTAACAATTTAATGGGCTGCATCCAAATGCCTCCCATTTCATTTTCCACATGATGCCCAAAAGGCGCAAAAGCGCCATTTTGAGAACCAATCAACTGGACATTTCGACCAGGAGTCAGATAAAGCTCTGTTCCTGGATTCAATTTTTCTTCCTGTAAATCTCGTATTTTCATAAAAAACTTTCTAGTTTATCTCAACAGTACATGCTACGCTGCTAAAGCAGCTAGTCGGAATGGCAAGCTTCGAATTTCGCCTCTGCTTCATTTGATACCTGAAGAAATCGAAATTCCTTCAATAAAATATTTTTGACCTATAAAGAAGATAATCAAACTCGGAAGCAAGGATACCGTTGAAGCTGCCATCAGGTAATTCCATTGCGGGATAGCACCGACAGCACCACTCTTGAAGAAATTAATTCCTAATGCTAATGTATATTTACTTGAATCATTCAGATAAATTAACGGTGTCATGAAGTCATTCCATGCCCCATTAAACTGGAAAATTGCTACTGTCGTCAATGCTGGCAACGTTAAAGGCAAAATAATCCGAATCAGAATTCCAAATGGTCCCAAGCCGTCCATCCGAGCAGCTTCTTCTAAATCAATCGGAATGGTTGCAAAGAATTGGCGAAGCAGGAAAATAAAGAAGGCATTACCAAAGAAAGAAGGAACAATCAAAGGCAGATAAGTATTCACCCAGCCGATTTGATTGAAAATGATATACTGCGGAATCATGATGACTGCACCCGGCAGCATCATTGTTGCCAACAGCAGCATAAACAAGAAGTTATTTTCTCTTACTTTAAAACGAGCAAAGCCGTAAGCCGCCAGCGTACAAGAAATCACTGTACCAATGATGGTCAAAACCGTTACAATGACGGTATTGAGTGTCCAACTTCCGAAAGGCAGTTTTGTAAAAGCATCAACAAAGTTGGTCCACTCCACAGGCTTTGGCATCCAAGGTGCACCAACCGTCATGATTTGAAGGTTCGTTTTGAGTGCTGTCAAAACCATCCAAATCAAGGGAAAAATCATGGCAACAGAGCCGATGATTAAAAGAACATAAACAATCGTCTTCCAGATAATATTTGATAATTTGATGCCCATTTTTATGCCTCCTCTTTTCCAGTAAGCTGCTGACCAAGCGGCGTGGCACGAATCACAGTTAATGTAATGATTAAAATGAGGGCAAACAGAATCCAAGCCAAAGCAGAAGCATAGCCCATCTTGAAGTTTTCAAAACCGCTTTTGTAAATATAATAGGCAAAAAAGAGCATTGAATTGTTCGGCCCAGCGCCGCTCGTACCGTCAGACATGACATAGGCTTGATTGAAGGTCTGCAAAGCACCGATGATGCCCATGATTAAGTTGAAAGTAATGACAGGAGCAAGTGAAGGGACAGTCACATGAAGAAATTGCTGCCAGCGGTTTGCACCATCCAGCTCGGCTGCTTCATACAGTTGAGCATCCACACCAGCAAGTCCTGCCAGCCAAATAACCACTGTTCCACCAACCGACCAGACACTCATCAAAAGCAAAGCAGGCATGACCCATTTGGCATCGTAAATCCAACCAGGACCTTTGATGCCGATAGCAGCAAGTGCACTATTAATCAGTCCTCCGTCTGGATTTAGAATATACATCCAAAGAATCGTTACAGGAATACCTGAAACAATGACGGGCAAATAATAGATGGTACGAAAAATTTTGACACCGCGTGAAATCTGATTAAGCAAAAGAGCGATAAATAATGAAACAATCAGCGTCAGAGGAACAGAAAAAATTGAAAAGACAAACGTGACCTTAAGCGATTGCCAGACCAACGGGTCACCTGTAAACGCCTTGATATAATTTGACAGCCCTGCCCAAGTTGGCGGTGTCAGAACATCCCAGTTCATAAAGCTCACAACGAGTGAGATGAGCATCGGGACAAAAGTAAAAGCTAAAAAGCCCAAAATCCAAGGAGAAATAAAAATATAAAACCATTTTCTCTGATTGGACTTTGCTTTTTTGTGTTTAATGACAGAATCAGATGAAACTTCCATGATGAGCTCCTTTTTTCAAAGAAGTAGGCACTAAGAAAAATTTAGCACCTACTTTTAAATTCAACGATTAGTTTTTACTGGCAGCATCCAAATCGGTTTGTGCTTTCTTAGTTGCTGCTTTGAGCTGGCTTGACACATCAACTGAACCTGTACCATTACCAATAGCTACACGAACATTTTCTAAATCTTGTCCTGCTGTACTTGCAAAGTATTGATTATAACGTTCTGGGAACATCTTGATTTTATCCGCAACTTGAAGGAACACCGCTGTTCCCGGATTGGTTGAAAGTTTTGCAGCAGTATTAGCCTTGGTATTGGCTGTCAGACTTCCGCCTTTTGCAATGATATCTGAGCCTTCATTTTCCCAATATTGCAGGAATTTCCAAGCAGCATCCGCATTCTTCGTTTTAGCATTCATCGCAATGCCAGAGTAATCAAGCCCTGTAAATTGTCCAGCAGGCCCAGCAGGGATAGGAACGACTTCGTAATTCAGATTAGCTTGAGTATATGAAGCTGCAGGCCAAACCCCTGTAAGATTCATCGCCGCTTTTTTAGAAAGGAAGAGGTCTGCGCCATTAGAGGCAGCGACTGCTGAGGCACCCGGAGCAACTTTATCCGTATTCATTAGCTTGTTGTATTCTTCCCAGCCTGCAATAGCGCCAGCACTATCGGCAGTTACGGTTTTACCGTCTGTACTCAAAACATCTCCGCCGTAATCATACATGAATGGGAGGTATGTACGCAAGTCAGTTGCAGGGAAATAAGCTCCCCATTGCGTAACTGTGTTGCCACTCTTGAGTGTCAAAGCCTTTGCATCTTTTTCAAAATCCGCCCATGTCCAGTTAGCTGTCGGCAAAGCAAGTCCAGCTTTTTGGAACATATCTTTGTTGATGTAAACGGCAAATGTTGAATAGTTATCTGGCAAAGTGTAGTATTTTCCATTGACTACGCCGATATCCATGATTGATGACTGAAAGTCAGACATATTCAATCCATTGCTTCCTTTGACATAAGAAGTCAAATCAGCCAGTACGCCTTTAGCTGCAAAAGTAGAGATATCGCCATCTCCCAATTGGAAAATATCAGGCGCATCGCCAGCCGCAAGCTGTGTCTGCAGTTTTGTGTCGTAATTTTGTGGCGTTGCCTGAATATTGACTTTAATATTAGGATTAGCCTTTTCAAAGCCAGCAACCACTTGCTGCTCTACGGTTTGCGTATTGCCCGAAGCAGTATCCCAAGTGCCGAGCGTAATGGTAACTTTACCTGATTTTGATGCAGAAGTGTTTGAGCTTCCGCATGCAGCGAGCGTCAGAGCAGCAAGAATTGCCGTCCCTGATAAAGAAACTTTTTTCCAAGTTTTCATTTTTTTATTCCTCCTAATGGAATTTTTTAGCATTGTTAATATCACTACTTTATGACCTTTCACTTGTGAACAACATAAGTGAAAGAGGGAACACTCCAAAAATGATTATTTTTCATAGTCCCATGTGAGTTGTGACAAGATTGAGCTGCCGAGATGTTGATAGATTTTGCTTTGACATTTAATCATCTCGTCACTCATGGCGCAATCCTGATAGTTTGGTCAGTTTTTCTCTTTCCATTATAGACTGAATGATGAGTTTAAGCCATTGCACTGGCTTACTGCCTCATTCGACGAATTTAAATGGTTAATGTATTTTTAAGCGTATATTCTATTCCTTCATGTAAAAATACAAGAGGGTGTCCGTTATCAAGTTTTGTTAACTTCAGGTGTTCCTTGTCTATCTCAACAGCAACACTTTCGCCTTGATAATCAAAGCCGTAAGTCAAATGCGACCATTCTTTCGGCAAATGTGGTTCGATACGCAGCTTACTGTTGACCATGCGCACACCACCGTAGCCAAAGACAATCATTTGCCAAATACCACCGAGTGAAGCAGCATGGATGCCTGCATCAGAAGATTTCATGTATTCACCCATATCAATATTTATCGCCTGATTAAAGAAATCATAGGATTTATCCAATTTTCCCAAGTCTGCTGACAGGATGGCATGAGTTGACAGGCTCAAGGAGCTGTCATGAGTCGTTTTTGGCTCATAATAATCAAAATTTTTCAATTTTTGTTCGCGGTCAAATAAATCTTCAAATAAGAGCATCAGCAAGAGTACATCAGCTTGTTTGGTAATCTGCATTTGATTGACTTGCTCCAGATTGAATTTGTGAAACAAACTGTCCACTCCGTCAGCTTCTTTATAGGGTCTCAAATCAATAATTTTTTTACTTAAATAACTGTCGTCTTGTGGAATGATTCCCTCAACTGTTGCTGCAGGTAGAAAAATCCGATTGACCTTGTTTCGTAAGTCATTTGACAGGTCTGTCAAATTGAATTTCTGATTCAGTCTGCCATAAACTTCAGGCTGTCGCATTCGGAGTTCATCAATCAACTCAATGACATAGCTCACATTCCAATGGGCTGTATAATTGGTGTAGCTGTTATTATTGATATGTTCCTTGTATTCATCCGGACCAATGACATCACGGATTTCATATTTTCCTGTGCTGTCATTATATTCCAAACGACTTGCCCAGAATTTCGCTGTATCAATGAGGATTTCGTAGCCTTTTTCGGATTCAAATTCATAATCGCCTGTCACATCAATATACTGTTTCACACCAAAGGCCACGTCAGAGGTGATATGCTGCTCGATAAATCCCGACCAGATTTTCGTGGCTTGACCGGTGACAATATCGGCCGCTCCCCAAACTGGTGTTACTTCACCATCGGTCGGCCAAGCCGCTTCCCAAGGATATTGTGCACCAGTATAGCCGTTAGCTGCTGCTTTTTTATGTGCGCCGTCAAGCCCCAGATAACGATAGGTGACAAGATTTTTGGCAATGTCAGGATGAGTAAAGTTAAAATACGGGAGCATAAAAACTTCTGTATCCCAAAACGTGTGTCCTTTGTAGCCCTCGCCAGATAATCCTTTAGCTCCGATATTCATCCGTTCATCATGAGCAGGTGTCATGCTGTGCAGATGATACTTGGCAAAACGAATGGCAAGCTGGTCTTTGAAATTTTCGGATTGGATTTCAATCGGATGTTTCTCCCAAATCTGCTGCCAAGCCGTTGCTGATTCAGCGAGAAGCTGTTCAAAACTCAGCACATCAAGCTTACGGAGTTCATCAACTGCCGTTTCACGCAGTGCTTTCAGCTCATGGTTTTTGACATCATTGTCAATCGAAGTATAAATCGAACCTCGTTTCTCAATGCTGACTTCCGCTTGCGCATTAAGCTCAAAAGCATAATTCATGAAAAAAGCACGGCGTTCTGTTTCTGGACGTTCCTTGACCTTTTCAAGTGAAATCTTGTGCTCCACGGTTTGTACAAATTGAATATGGGAATGGGTCGTCACAGGCATCATTTGGATAAATTTTCCATCCATCAGTCCTTTTTCACCATCGGTAAAATGCTGACTTCCCTCGTTCGAAAACTGCCCATTGATTCCTGATTTTAACTCAACTTTAACCGATTCATCTGACAGATTGGTCAAAGTGAGCAAACTCATCAATAAATGCCGTCTTGCTTTTGACACAAACCGCCGAAAGACAAATTTTAACTTAAGCGTCTGATATTCCCAGACAAATTCACGGGTCAATTCGCCATTTTTCAAATTCAACCGCTTGCTGTAAGCTTTGACTGCTCCTTCTGTCAAAGACATTGTTTTACCGTTGAAGACCAATTCCATCGCCCACATATCAGGAACATTAGGAAGCTCTGTTACCTCGTTTTCATCAAAATTATTGAACGTTCCTGCAACGAATGTGTCACGGTGTTCCCCGATATAGCTTTCTTCCTCTGCTGAGCGCGTGCCAAGGTAACCGTTACCCAGTGCCATAATTGACTCTGTTTTGCCAAGAAATTTTTGGTCAAAATCTTTTTGCTCGATTTGCCAAAGATTATCCGGTGTGTAATTCATTAAAGTTGACATCTATGCTCCTTTCATTTTACTAAAACGTTTTAGTTATAATCAAAAATCTCCAAATTTGCTGATTTATTTGTTTTGTCTAAAACGTTTTAGCTAATTTCATTATAAAGAAAACGTTTCCCTTTGTCAATGACAGATAAATTAAAAATAGATGACGTTTTCATCTATTTCCTAATTATGTTTCTCAATGTAATAAGAGCTTGTTTATATTTTGGCACTTTCCCTCACTACGACATCATAAGGAATATATCTCTGAATGACCTGCCCCGTCTCAATTTGCAACAACAAATCCTGAACTGCTTTTTCCGTGAACAATCCAATATTCTGCCGAACAGTCGTTAAAGTCGGTGTGATATAACTCGCCAAAGTAATATCATCAAATCCCACAACTGCGATTGACCGTTCAAGCTGCCGAACGGTCAGCGCTTTGATGATTCCGATAGCCATCAAATCGCTCGCTGCAAAAATAGCGTCATATTGCTGCGGATTTTCAAGCGATTCAATCAACGCATAAGCTTTTTCTTCGGAAAAATCAGCGTACCTTACTTCCGGAGACAGTGCTTTTTCCCGATAACCACGCTCACGCTCTTTTGAAACTACTGCATCTTTCGAGCCATTGACAAATAGAATCTTTTTATAGCCCGCCTTTAGCAGTCGCGATGTCACATCAGCCGCCGCTTTGCGATTATCCGTTGAGACACTGCCGACATTCTCATTCTCAACAAACATATCAATCACAACCGTTGGCAGTTCAAAAGTTTCCAATTCCTTATAATAAGGGTCAGTTACACGCAAACCTTGGATAATCACACCCGTAATATCATGCTCATTGCAAAACTGCTTCAATGTTTTCTGATTCTGCCGCTTTGTATTGACTGCATAAAAAACAAATTCATAAGTTGTGTCATCCAAAGCATCAACAACACCGCCCAGGATTTCCAGAGGCATTGCCACCCCGCGCGTTACATTGATTTCATTCAAAATTAAAGCAATAACTTTTTTCTTTTTGCTTGATAGCTGGCGCGCCGCATTGTTAGGGATGTAATCCAAACGTGACACAGCTTCTAGCACCTTTTTGCGTGTTTCACTACTTATGTCTGGATAGTCATTGAGTACATGCGATACTGCACTCACCGAAACCCCCGCCTCACGAGCTACATCCTTTATTGTTATTTTACTCATTTCATCTATCGTTTCTTTTTATTTTATCTCAGCAGTATGTGTAAGCACCACAACACTTCGAATTTAGTCTCTGCTTCATCTTACTAAATTTTAGGCGAAAGTACAAGGTTTGATTAAATTATTTTCACTCTTTTTTATTAACAAAAAAATTCTGCCATGTTTGGCAGAATTTTATTCATTTCAAAATAAATTATGCTTCTTCAACTTTTACAAGATGAGAAATTGAATTTACCATACCACGAACTGCGGCATTGTCTTCTTTGATGACTGATGAGCCAAGTTTTCCCAGACCGAGTGCTACAACAGTTTTGCGTTGAGCAGGGATACGGCCGATTGGTGAGTTCACGAGTGTAACTTTAATTTGAGCCATGATATCCTCCTTATGCTAATTCGCTAACTGATTTGCCACGGAGTGCAGCAACTTCTTCAGCGCGTTTAAGTTGTTTCAAACCATCAATCGTTGCACGAACAACGTTAATTGGTGTGTTTGAACCAAGTGATTTAGATGTCACATCAGCAACACCTGCGAGTTCGAGGACGGCACGTACAGCACCACCTGCAGCAACTCCAGCACCTTCTACGGCTGGTTTAAGCAAGATTTTGCCGCCGCCGAATACACCGTATGCTTCGTGAGGAAGAGTAGTACCAACCATAGGAACGGTAACAAGGTTCTTTTTAGCAGCTTCGATTGCCTTACGAATTGCTTCTGGAACTTCTTGAGCTTTACCAGTGCCGAAACCTACACGACCATTACGGTCTCCAACAACAACAAGTGCTGCAAAACGGAGGCGACGACCACCTTTAACAACTTTAGTAACGCGGTTAATCGCAACAACGCGTTCTTCGAATTCTTTAACTTCTTCTGTTCTAGCCATTTTTGATTACCCCTTTCCTTAGAATTTCAATCCTGCTTCACGAGCAGCTTCAGCGAGTGCCTGAACACGTCCGTGATAGAGATAACCACCACGGTCGAAAACAACAGCTTCAACGCCTTTAGCTTTAGCAGCTTCAGCAACAGCTTTGCCGACTTGTACGGCTTGTTCAGATTTTGTGCCTGTCAATTTGAGTGAGTTTGCTGATGCAAGTGTAACGCCTGCAACGTCATCAATGACTTGGGCATAGATATTTGTGTTTGAACGGAAAACGTTCAAACGTGGAGTTTCAGCAGTACCTGAAATTTTTCCGCGAACGCGCGTATGGCGTTTTTGACGGAGTTTGTTTTTATCTGGTTTAGAAATCACAATTCTACCTCTTTTTATTTTAATCTGTTGATAGTTTTTGCCATCAACGCTCTTGCCAATATTGACAAGCGGGGAGTTTCTGTCTGTCTTGATTAAGCAAGCATCGACAGAATACTGGCAGTTTTGACCATTTCATCAAATTTGATAAAATAGTCAAACCACCAATTACGGATTATAATTTTTGCTTGATGCAAAAAATTATTTACCAGTTTTACCTTCTTTACGACGAACATATTCACCAACGTAGCGGATACCTTTACCTTTATAAGGCTCTGGTGAACGACGGCTACGCACATAAGCAGCCATTTGACCAACTGCTTCTTTGCTGATGCCTGAAACAGTAATGTGTGTTGGGTCAGCAAGCGTGAATGAAATACCTTCTGGTGCTTCAATTTCGTCTGTGTGTGATTTACCTACTGAAAGACTCAAAGTTGTGCCTTTCATTTGAGCACGATATCCGACACCAATCATTTCGAGTGCTTTTGAGAAGCCTTCAGAAACGCCCACAACCATGTTGTGAAGCAGTGCACGAGTTGTACCGTGAATCATTTTCATTTCTTTTGTGTCATTAGGACGTTTTACAGTGAGTTCTGCTCCATTCACTTCAAGCGTGATTGCTTCGCTGAATGTGCGTGTCAATTCACCTTTAGGACCTTTGACAGTTACCGTTGCACCGTTTTGCTCAACAGTAACACCTGCTGGGATAACGATGACTTTGTTACCAATACGTGACATTTTCTTTTTCCTTTTCCTGTTAAATTATCAAGCCGAAGCTCGTTTTCACGGGTTATCAAAATTGACGAAACCGTCAAATCAAATCTTACCAGATGTAAGCCAAAACTTCGCCGCCAATATTTTTCTGGCGTGCTTCTTTATCAGTGATAACACCTTCAGAAGTTGAAACAATAGCTGTTCCCAAACCGTTCAAGACCTTAGGCATATCTTCAGATTTCACATAAACACGAAGACCTGGTTTAGAGATACGTTTCAAGTTAGTGATTACTTTTTCACCTTTTGAGCCGTATTTGAGGAAAACACGGATTACACCTTGTTTGTTATCTTCAACGTATTCAACGTCTTTGATGTAGCCTTCAGCTTTAAGAATTTCAGCAATTTGGCGTTTGATTTTTGATGCAGGTGCCTCAACAACATCGAATTTACGCATATTAGCGTTACGAATACGAGTGAGGAAATCTGCGATTGGGTCAGTCATTACCATAGTAATTTCTCCTTATTTGTAGTTTGGGCTTGTTCAAATCCCACTTTCAAATTAATGAGGTTATTTCTTGACAAAATAACCGAACTTATAAAGTATAGCAAATTTTTTCATCTGTGTCAATGGTTTCGGGTGTGTTTTACAAAAAAAATTTCGGTCATATATAATAAAAAAGCCACTTAAAAGTGACTTTTTATATTGCAACTCGTAAGAAATTACCAAGATGCTTTTTTAACGCCTGGAAGTTGACCTTTATAAGCCAATTCACGAAGGCAGATACGGCAAAGTTTGAATTTGCGGTAAACTGAATGTGGACGTCCGCAACGTTCGCAACGAGTATAAGCTTGCGTTGAGAATTTTGCAGGGCGTTGGTTTTTAACAACCATAGATGTCTTAGCCATTTATATTCTCCCTATCTTATTTAGCGAACGGCATGCCGAGTTGTTTCAGCAATTCGTGCGATTCTTCGTCAGTATTTGCAGTCGTTACAATCACGATATCCATACCGCGAACCTTGTCAACATCATCATAAGTGATTTCTGGGAAAATCAGTTGTTCCTTAACACCGAGTGTGTAGTTACCACGTCCGTCAAATGCCTTGTTAGACACGCCGTGGAAGTCACGTACACGAGGAAGAGAAACAGTTACCAATTTGTCCAAAAATTCGTACATCCGTTCGCCGCGAAGCGTAACTTTTGCACCAATAGATTGACCTTCACGAAGACGGAAAGCAGCGACTGATTTTTTAGCCTTAGTGATAATTGGTTTTTGACCAGAAATCAAAGCTAATTCAGCAACCGCTTTGTCAAGGTTTTTAGAGTTATTCAACGCATCGCCGACACCCATATTGATGACAATCTTGTCAACTTTTGGTACAGCCATGATGGAAGTGTAATCGAACTTCTCAGTCAGAGCAGGCACGATTTCGCTAGTATATTTTTCTTTTAAACGATTAGTCATTTTCTACTCCTTTCTTAGTCCAATTTTACGCCTTTTACATAGCGTACTTTTTTGTTGTCTTCAATTTGGTACTTAACGCGTCCAGATTGCCCATCTTTGTTTACTACTTGTACGTTAGAAACGTGGATAGGTGCTTCAATTTCAAGAATTGCGCCATTTGGATTTTCGTTATTTGGTTTTTGGTGTTTCTTCATAATAGCAACACCTTCAACGACAACCTTGTTCACTTTTGGCAAAGCCTTGAGGACTTTACCAGTTGTACCGCGGTCTTTACCTGCGATAACTTTAACTGTATCACCAGTTTTTACAAACATTTTACTGTTCCTTTCTTACGCCCAGAGGGCACCCCAGCAAAACTGGGGGACTAAATTTCACAAAAGCTATTATAACAGATTTTGTGAATATTGAACTGATTTTTGCTTAGATTAAAGCATTTATTGATTTTGCTCAGAAATTCCGCAGTATTTTAGCGAACAAAGCGTACCAAAACACATGAGCGAGCTAATACCAAGAAATTTCAGCATATTTTTTGTGAAATAATTAGAGAACTGCCCTGCATCTCAATGCACGAAACGCATTAGAGTACGCAAGCGAGGAGAGGCTGAGAAATTCCGACGATATTTTACAAAACTTCAGGTGCAAGTGACACAATCTTCATGTAGCCACCTTCACGCAATTCGCGTGCAACAGGGCCGAAGATACGTGTACCACGAGGTGTCTTATCATCACGGATAAGAACGGCAGCATTTTCGTCAAATTTGATGTATGAACCATCAGCGCGTTTTGCACCTTGTTTTGTACGAACGATAACTGCTTTTACGACGTCACCTTTTTTGACAGCAGCTCCAGGAGCAGCTGATTTTACTGAAGCTACGATAATATCACCGATACCAGCGAACTTACGGTTTGAACCGCCCATTACACGAATGGTCAAAAGTTCTTTAGCACCAGAATTATCAGCAACTTTCAAGCGAGTTTCTGTTTGAATCATGCTATTTTCCTCCTAGTTTTGCTTAGATAACAACAGCTTCTTCAACGATTTCTACCAAACGGAAATGTTTGTCCTTAGACAAAGGACGAGTTTCCATGATGCGAACGATGTCGCCGATTTTAGCAGAGTTATTTTCGTCGTGAGCTTTGTATTTTTTAGAATAATTGATACGTTTACCATAGACAGGGTGGTTACGTTTTGTTTCAACAACGACAGTAATCGTTTTATCCATCTTGTCAGAAACCACGCGGCCTTGATAAACTTTACGTTGATTGCGTTCCATTTTTCAAATCCCCTATCTTATTTGTTCAATTCAGCAAGCACCGTTTTTACACGGGCAATGGTTTTCTTCACTTCGTCCAGCTTGTGTGTGTTTTCGAGACGACCAGCAGCCGCTTGGAAACGAAGTTCGAACAATTCTTTTCTCAATTCTGCTTCACGAGCTGTCAATTCTTCAGCTGACAATCCGCGCAATTCAGTAAGAAGTGATTTAGTTTCGCTCAATTTCATTACGCTTCACCTCGTTTCACAAATTTTGTTTTAACAGGAAGTTTGTGAGAAGCCAGACGCAATGCTTCGCGTGCGATTTCTTCACTTACGCCGCCCACTTCAAACATGATTTTACCACGTTTAACGGGAGCAACCCAACCTGCAGGAGCACCTTTACCAGAACCTTGACGTACACCGATACCTTTAGTGGTGTATGACTTGTGAGGGAAGATTTTAATCCAAACTTGACCGTTACGTTTCATGTAACGTGTCATAGCGATACGGGCAGCTTCGATTTGGCGGTTAGTAATCCAGTGTGAAGTTGATGCTTGAAGACCAAATTCACCAAAAGACACTTCTTTACCACCTTTAGCTTCGCCACGCATTTTACCGCGGAATTCACGACGGTGTTTTACACGTTTTGGTACTAACATGGATTAGTTTTCTCCTTTCACAGATTTTTTAGTTGGAAGAATTTCTCCACGGTAAATCCAAACTTTAACGCCGAGTTTACCATAAGTTGTATCTGCTTCTTCCCAAGCGTAGTCGATATCTGCACGCAAAGTGTGAAGTGGAACTGTTCCTTCGGAATAGCCTTCAGCACGAGCAATATCAGCACCATTCAAACGACCAGAAACCAAAGTCTTGATTCCTTTTGCACCAGCGCGCATTGCCCGTTGAATAGCTTGTTTTTGAGCACGACGGAAAGCGATACGTGCTTCAAGTTGTTTAGCAATACCATCACCAACAAGATGAGCGTCCAAATCAGGTTTTTTGATTTCAACGATGTTGATGTGTACCTGTTTACCAGTAAGCTTGTTAAGTTCTGCACGAAGTGCATCAACATTAGCTCCTGATTTACCAATAACCATACCAGGTTTTGCAGTGTGCAAAGTTACGATAACTTTATTAACTGCACGTTCTGTTTCGATTGTTGAGATTGCACCATCAACAAGTTTTTTTGCAACAAGTTGACGAATTGCCAAATCTTCGTGAAGGTAATCCGCATATTCTTTTTCAGCATACCATTTGGCATCCCAATCGCGAATAACGCCAACACGCATACCTATTGGATGTACTTTTTGACCCACGATTTTACCTCCTTATTCTTTCTCTGCAACTACGACTGTGATGTGCGTAGTACGTTTGTTAATTGGTGAAGCTGAACCTTTCGCACGTGGACGGAAACGTTTCATTGTTGGTCCTTCATTTGCGAATGTTTCACTAACTACCAAATTAGCTTTTTCAAGACCAAAGTTGTTTTCTGCATTAGCGATTGCGCTGTTAAGCACTTTTTCCACTTCTACAGCACCTTTAGTCGGTGTAAATTTCAAAATTGCGATTGCGTCTGCAACACGTTTTCCACGGATAAGATCAAGAACCAAACGAGTCTTACGAGGTGAAACGCGAACTGTTTTTGCAGTTGCTTTAGCTGAAGTAATTTCTGCCATTTTTCTCTCCTCCTATTAACGTTTTGTTTTCTTGTCGTCACCAGCGTGACCACGGAATGTACGTGTAGGTGCAAATTCACCCAATTTGTGTCCAACCATATCTTCTTGAACGTAAACTGGTACATGTTTGCGACCATCGTAAACAGCAATAGTAAGTCCTACAAAGTTAGGAAAGATTGTAGAACGGCGTGACCAAGTCTTGATCACTGATTTTCTTTCGGCTGCGTTTTGAGCTTCAACTTTTTTCATCAAATGCTCATCAGCGAAAGGTCCTTTTTTAAGACTACGCCCCATTTTATGAGTTTCTCCTTTAAATATTGGTACCACACACGCTACCAAGGCGCGGCTGGCGGAATTATGATGCTTTTTCGGCATCTTATTAGGTCTGATAACTGCTATCAAATCTAACAAGACGCCGAAAAGGCGA
>JAJXWC010000191.1 GCA_021781855.1 Bacillota bacterium
TCTTGACCGTTGGGCACGATATATCCTGCATCATTGAGCTTTTTCCATTCTTGCCAAGCGGCTTGCGCTGTTTTATTGTCAATATTGAATTTTCCTGAGCTATCGCGCCAAGAACCGCCCATTTGAAGATAGATGTTCATGAAGTTTTGTGACCCCCAGTCGTTGCTCGCTGCATAAATGCCGTCTTTCTTCGCTGCTGCGCCTGCCGCTTCTACTTCAGCATAAGTTACAATCCCATCGTCCAATGCGTGGGGGGCATATTTGGCAACCAAATCTTTATTGTAAAACATGACCCAGGTGTCCATTTTATCTGGAATACCGTATTGTTTGCCGTTTAAAGTGCCTATTTTCCATGTTGCGGGAACATAATTGCTTTCTTTTAACGCTGTGCCAGAAATGATCGAATTCCAGTTGTCAAGCAAACCCAAATCGTTGTAATAAGGGAGTTGCTCAGATGCGAGTTCGGCAATATCAGGAAGTCCTACTCCAGATTTTCCTGCGGTGGTCAACTTGGATTTCAATGTGTCGGCGGTCATCGGAATCATTTTAACTTTATAGGCTGGATTGGTGGCATTGTATTTGTCAATCGTGGATTGATAATTTTTCAAGTCTGGTCCAGAAAAGGCGGACCAAATCGTAATGGTCCCAGTTTTTGCCCCTGTGTTCGCTGCTTTTGAGCTGCTGCTTCCGCAAGCCGCCAATGTAGCTAATGTCGCAACTGCCATAACACCGATTGTCAACTTTTTAGTTAACTTCATTTTATGTTCTCCTTTTGAACAAATTATTCAGTTTTTGTTCATGTGTTTTTCTTTGATAATCCTATCATAACACAAGAATATATTGTGCGTCAACAGCAAATGCAACCGTTTTCTAAATTTGAACTTAAAAAGGAACTGTTTACTTTTCTTGACAGCTCTTTTAAAATATAGTAAACTTATTTAGCAACTAATTGGAGGTTCATATGGATTTAACTTTAGATGACGATGATGCTTTACAAGTTTATAAGGCACTTGCTTCTGACACGCGTATTGATATTCTCAAATTACTCTCTCAAAACTCCCTGACCGTCAGCGAACTCTCGCAACAACTCGGCTATAGTAAAGCAATCATTTCACGTTATATGAAAATTTTGGAAGATGCTCGGCTTGTTGGACATCACAAAGATATTGAAGCAGGAATTGATGGACGAAAAAAGCTTTACTATCTTGCGATTGACCATATTGATATCAACTTGCCGAAAAAAATTTTTTTGCCTTATGAAAAAGAAACACAAGAAATCAAACTGGGATATTTTTCAGATTTTTCTGTTTATCCAACCTGTGGCTTGGCGAGCGCATCAGCGATTATTGGTGATTATGACGAACCACGTTCTTTTGCATCGAATAATCGGATTGAAGCTACTTTACTATGGTTTTCACAGGGTTATGTTGAATATATTCTTCCTAATCGAGTGACCTCTGGAATTCACCCTGAACTAATTGAAATTTCTTTAGAACTTTCATCTGAATTTCCAGATTCAAACAATGTGTGGCCTTCAGATATTTCTTTTTATCTGAATGATATAAAAGTAGGAACTTGGACTGTTCCGGGGAATTTTTCTGATGTCCGCGGAAAACTAACGCCGCATTGGTGGGAAGATTACCTGAGCCAATATGGTTTACTGAAATCTTTGCGAATCAACCATGAAGATACTTGTGTGGACGGAAAAAAGATTTCGAATTTCACGCTTGAAGACTTGGTTCTGCAGGAAAGCCCATTTATCAAATTAAAAATTGCGGTGGAAGAAGACGCTGAGAACCGCGGTGGTTTAACAATTTTCGGAAAAGATTTTGGAAACCATCCACAAAATATTTTATATACTTTATATTACACAGAAAATGTCTAATCAACTTTTCTTCTATAAAAAAATAGATTTGACGGAATTGTCAAATCTATTTTTTATAGAGCTATACTCGGACAGTTTTCGCTGCACCTGATTTTTCATAGAGATTGATGAGTCCGGCACCCGATTTGCGAATCATATCACCAGTCTGCACGGCAAATGGAACATCAATGTGCAGTAATTCCATCGGATTTGGCGCACGGTCAATATGTTCATCAGTTTCAGCAAGACGAAGATTTTGTACAAGCGTATCAACATGCCGAAAACCAGGACCGGAAAATTCAATCGCATCGCCTTCTTCAATAACATTTCGCTGACGAATCGTTGCCACTTTTGTATTTTCATCATAGCTAACAACCTCGCCAACAAATTTATACTCAGGAATTTTGCGCCGACTTCCGAAAAGTTGCTTATTTTCATCTGGAGTTCCATAGTAAAATCCTGTATCCAACTCGCGCTGTGCAACCTTCCAAAGTTCATCAACAAGCTGAGGTTTGATATTTTCAAAAGTTTCAGGACTATCAAGATAGGCGTCAATCGCTTTTTTATAGACCATCGAAACTGTCGAAACATAGTGGATAGATTTCATGCGTCCTTCGATTTTGAGGGAATTCACGCCATTCTCAATCATATCAGGAATATGTTCAATCATACTCATATCCACAGCCGACATCGAAAATTCTTCTGGAATTTGACCGTTTATAGATTTTTTTATTGGGACTTTCCGTCCTCCATCTGCAGTCCGAGCACTTTCTTGGTCGCGCTCGGCTCCAGAAAATGGCATGTCATACAGGTCATATTTCCAGCGACATGACTGACTGCACCCGCCTCGATTAGCATCACGCAAACTCATATAATTTGAAAGCACACAGCGACCAGAATAACTGATACACATTGCTCCATGAACGAAAGCCTCAATTTCTAGATCAGTATGTTTCCGAATTTCAGCTAATTCTTCCATCGAAACTTCACGCGCCAAAACGACTCGCTCAAGTCCAAGTTTTTGCCAGAACTGCAAGGTTTCATAATTAGTTGCACTTGCCTGCGTTGAGAGATGAATGGCAAGTCCCGGTGCTTCTGCTGCTGCAATCGCAATGAGTGCAGGGTCGCTCACGATAACAGCAGAAATCCCAAGGTCACGAAGCGTACGGAACCATTCTCCTGCGCCTTTTTCATTGCCCTCGTGCGTAACCATGTTGGCTGCAACATACACTTTTGCATCGTGTGCTGCTGCATAAGCTACGCCTTCAGCCATTTCTTCGAAGGTAAAGTTTCCCGCACGAGAGCGGAGTCCGTAGGCTTGACCACCGATATACACGGCATCTGCACCGTAATCAATAGCAACTTTGAGTTTTTCAAGAGTTCCAGCGGGCGCAAGCACCTCTGGACGTGTTTTTGTGATTGTATTTTGCATTTTTTGTATTCTTTCTATTTTCAAGATAGCTTAGATTGTCCAGTGGACAATCTAAGGTGGCGAATACGGAAAGCACAGCTTTCCTCTTCTGCTTTTTATTTTGATAAGGTCTGCCGACCAAAACTTTTTAGAGGTGACCTTTAGTCAAGGTTTCAATAAAACTTTGCCAATATTTTTACCTGTTTCCAGATAATCATGTGCTGCTTTGCCTTCTGATAGAGGAAAAACATTGGCTTGTGTAAGACTGATTTTCCCCGTCTTAAAATACGAAAAAAGACGTTGACTGCGTATTTTTCTTTCTTCAAAGCTAGTCAGGAAATCCCAAAGGTCTCCTGTCAATATACTTTTGGATTGTGAAAGCATCTTAACCAAATCAACTGTGGGCGGGTTGCCTCCAGCCATACCAAAGAAAATCAAGTTCCCTCTATTTTTCAATAGTTCGAGATTTTTATTGACTGTACTGCCAACGCCGTCATAAACCGTATCAAAACGAAAATCGAGATGTTCTCGCCATTCATCCGTCCGACTTGAATAAACTTGCTTTACTCCTTTAGAGCGTGCAAGTTCACCTTTTTCAACGCTTGATGCGGTGCCGTAAACTTCTATATCATCTGCCAATAACATCTGTGATAAAATTTGACCAACACCACCACTAATTCCTGTGATGAGTACCTTATCTCCTGAGATATTTTTCCCTAAGTCATGAGCCAAGAAATCAGCCGTTAAGCCTTGCA
>JAJXWC010000192.1 GCA_021781855.1 Bacillota bacterium
TTTTGCTCTTTGCTAATAAGCCTGATAATTCTGTTTAATTGATTTTCATCTGATGGAATAAAGAGCAATTTTATTTCATTCATATAATTTAAATACATAGCTACGAGTAATGACCATATAACAACGCTTACATCGTGATCATAATATGTTTTTGCGATCCATGAGAAAGTTTGACCTACCGACACAACCAAGAAAAATTCAAGGATATAACTAAAACGTGTTTTTGTATTGAAATATTTATAAAATAATTTTTGTCTGTAATAAATTAACGATTTATCACATAAATTCATTCTTATTATCTTGTCTAGCCTCTGCCTTCGCTTTTTTGTAATTTTTGCAAAATAATTTCTTGCTGCACAGCCAACTGAAAGAAATACTATTCCTACTGGTATAAAAAACCATTCAGTGAATTTATTAAAAAACAAATTACCAATTACAATTGAAGCACATCCAAAAAATATGTAAAGCAAAGAAATTATAACTATTCCTCTATTGTGAGGATCAACTGTTTCTGCAAAGAAAAGTCTGTCATCGGCTAAAAGAATCTGAGTTTCTTCAAACAGCCTAATTTCGTCGTTCGTAAAATTAGCATCAAAGTTCATATAATCAATTATCCAGATCTTCGTCAGTAGCGGATGCAGCGCGGTACTCCCACCACAGCCATCCAATGGAAGGAATTAATCCAATCGAAACAATAGTCGGCACAATGGTGATTAGCCCGGTACGCCGAAAGTTTTCATATGCCCGAGGCAGAAAATCGGGGATATATGCTATAGCAAGCAGGAACATCATGATAATAAAACAGCTACCTCCAATAACCAATGAAGCTAATTTGGAATAAGATTTTACAATTTTCATATATTTATTTTTTTTATTCAACTCATTTAGCTCGGCGATATTTTGCTTAATTGCAATGATGTCATTTTGACTTAGTGACTCTGTGTTTTCATAAATATCGAGTGCTCTGACGAAACACTTAATTGAAGCGTCATACTTGCGATTTTTAAGATACATCACTGCCAAATTATTAAGTGCAATTGCCACATTTCTGTGCTTAGGGCCTAGCAACTTTTCTTTGATAGATATACTCCTAAGGTACAGCAATTCAGCTTCTGGGTAATCACCCTTCAATTCAAGAAAGTCAGCAAGGCTACGAATTATTCCTGCAGTTTTAGGATGCTCAAAGCCAAGATTTTTTTCACAGATTTCTAATGCCCTGCGCATTAATGATTCTGACTCGTTGAAATCCCCCTTATCACAAAGCAAAGCGCCTAAATTAACGAGAAATGTGGCAGTGTTGGGATGATCAGGCCCATGATTTTTTTCTCCGATTGCTAAAGCTTTTCTAAGAAATTTTTCTGCACTACTCACATCTTTTTTTGACATAAGGTGCACGGCAAGGTTATTAAGTGCAGTTGCAGTTTCTGAGTGCTCTTCACCCAAAGTTTTCTCTTTAATTGTAAGTACTTTATAATAAATTTGACTTAACTGATCATTATCAGCACCAATTATCACAAGAAGGCCAGCTAAATTACTAAGCGTAGTAGCTGTATCTGTGTGATCATCACCTAGTATTTCTTCTCTTATTTCCAATGATTTTTTAAAAAATACTTCTGCTTCAGAGTAACAGCCTTTTAAAATGAGTATCCTGCCAATATCATTGCATATTGCAGCTATTTCGGCATGGTTTTCTCCAAATGTTTTTTCTTTAATTTTAAGAGCTTTATTTAGAAATTGTTCAGCGTCTGTATAATCACCTTTTATAAGTAACAATGAAGCCATTTTTTCATATGCATTAGCAAGGTCAATATGTTCAGATCCTTTAAGTAGTTCGACCTCTGAAATATGTATTTTTCTAAAATTGCTAGCTTGGTTTAGCTTAAATATTTCTGCTAAATCTTGAGATGCTATTTCAATGCAATCAATTACTGAATTTGAAGGTTCTCCTATGACAGCACTCTTTTGATTATCAGTTAAACGAGACAATACATTTGGTAAAACTTCAGCCACAAAACCATCTTTTGCAAATACTCCATCATTCAATAGGTTTTTCCAAAGTTCTATTGCAAGGCCCTGTATACCAGCACTAGCACTAACGTTATAAGGAGCCACTGCATTAGCAAGCCAATCGGCAAAAGTTCGGTGAAAAAAGGCAAACTTACGCTCTCTTTTCCACAATTCTAAATCTACAAGTGATCCCATGGTTGCTACAAAATTAGTGAAATAATAATTGTCCGTTTTCAAAATAGCCATTGCAATTTCGACAGGTAGGGGCTCTGGAGAAGCTATCATTAACTCCAAAAGGGGTCTTGCTTGGTTTTCAAACTGTTTGCAGTTGGGGTATGATCGTTCAATATACGCACGATAAATGGCTTTCAAACCAACAGGAAAATCTTCTGGTTTTTTTACCGAAAAAGCACCTATTTTAACTGCATCAACAGCTTTACAAATGTACTCAAAAACTCCCTCACTTCGATCAATCATAACGTCTATTACTTTCTGCCGAACTTCTCCTTCTCCGAGACAAGTTTGCTGCTCGAGATATTCATGCAAATCTGCTAAGTTTTCCGTGCTTTGGGCATTGATAGTTGTTGATTCAACACTCGACAGAATTTCTTTAAGAAGGGCATCCGGACGGCTAGTGATCAGGACGCGCAGCCATTTCTGCATACTCTTGAATTCCTGCCCGGCCAGAAGTTTCGCGATTTCGTTATCGCCCCCATCTGTAGTAATTTCATCAAGCCCGTCAATAATCAGCAGATGCGGTTCTCCGCCGATATAGGTCGGGTCAACCAGTAGCTTTTTGAATAACTGATAAACAGTCAGCTTGTTAAGCTCGTCTTTTAGTGAATGGATTTTTTCGGAGTTAGAATCGATGCCAAGATGTAATTGTCTGACAAGCATCTGACGGTATGCGGGGACAGTACAGGCCATTTGGTACGCCAAGGTGCGTATTACGTTATGCGCAGAATGAGTCTGAGAACGATCAAAACGGCAGAAGTAAACACCTGCCGCTGGGAGCTCAAGGTCATGGGCGAGCCTAGCGGCAATACTGGTCTTACCGATGCCAGGGCCACCATTTAACCAGAGCATCCTGGGGCCGTATGGATCTTTCAATTTTCTGGCTATGTCTTCAACAATCCACTCACGCCCGACAAACCCATCTAGGCGGTTGGCAATTTCATCCCAATACTGGTCGGGTTGGAGAACCTCATGCAACAGGTCCAATTCTCCACGCTGCGACAAATCCTCCCTGCGTTCAAAAGCAGCAATCAGTTCATCTGCCTGCTTCTGAAGCCACACATTCCAAGCATTACCACCTTTATTCTCTTTATACTTTTTTTCCCATTCCTCCATTTTCACGAACTGAATTCTACCAAGCACCAGCGGAGTTTTGATGGCTTCCTCCGACTCAAGCAAAACGGAGACGATCTGTCCGCGCTTGTAGCGAGCCGCCATGGCGATTTCATCAAGACAGATACTGTCCTTCCGGGTTGAATGGCTATTCAGAAATACCAACACCCATTCGGATTCTTGCAAGCCTTTGGTGATCTCTTGCCGCCAGTCGTGGCCGGTTTTTATCCGCTCATCCAGCCATACATCAAAACCGTTGGCAACCAGCCTGTCTTTTAGGGCCATAACAACGTGCTGGACGCATTGTTCTGGTTTGTGGGGGTAGCTAATGAATAATTTGTTGGCTGCAGCCATTTTGATTTGTTCCCTCATTTAGGGTCAATCAGCCACTTACAATCTTAAATAGATTCAAGATATTCGACTAAATCGCGGAGACTTTTTTTGCTAGACAATCTGTCCAAAAACTCTCTACTAAAAAACCAAGTAAAAATATAGTGGCCCCGGTTTTCTTGGACACGAAAAAGAGGTAAATATCGTGTTCAAGGAGATTGCGTATGGAAAAGGATGTACTGTTCTCCGGTACAGCGGAAGGAGAGCGTAGCTCGA
>JAJXWC010000193.1 GCA_021781855.1 Bacillota bacterium
TTGCCGTGGAAAACGTTAAAGATGTTGAAGATTCGCCTCAATCACAGTATTTACGCGCAAATGCTTGGAAATATGGACTGATTCTTCGTTATCCTGCTGATAAAGTTCAAATCACAGGAATTTCAAACGAGGCTTGGCACTTTCGTTATATTGGTAAAATCCACGCTTGGTATTGCAATCAGCATAATCTTGCGTATGAAGAATACATTCAATTTCTAAAAAATAGTGGCGGTTATACTCAAATTCTTGACGGTGTAAGCTACACTGTTTCTTATCAAATTGCAAAAAATAATGAATTGATTGTGCCGAATTTAGAACAATATGAAGTTTCAAGTGATAATACAGGAGGTTATATTATTACCTCGTGGAAAGCAGTCTGAGCATAGTCACACATCTATGATATGAGATTGTGCTCGGTTCTCACTCCACATACACTGCTGAGTTAAAAGCCACCAGATTATTGAGAAAAAATAGAAAAGGAACCCCATGAAAAATTTCAGAGGCTCATTCATTGTTACTTTACTTGCACTAATTATCGCATTTTTATATGGCGGTTGGGATGCTGTTTTCATTACGACTATTCTTGCTATTTTAGAAATTTCACTTTCGTTTGACAATGCGATTGTTAACGCTCGAATTCTTGAGCAAATGAGCCCAGCTTGGCGTAAAATTTTCTTGACCGTTGGAATCTTGATTGCGGTTGTAGGAATGCGGTTGATTTTTCCACTAGCTGTTGTCTCAATCTCCGCTCAAATGAATCCGATAAAAGCACTAGAATTGGCACTCCAAAAAGGAAATCCAGAGCAAGCAGGAACTTACGGTTATATTTTACATCAGGCTCATCCATCTATTGCGGCTTTTGGAGGAATGTTCCTTCTCATGTTGGCGCTTACGTTTTTCTTCGATGAGCGTGCGCATCATTGGCTAAAACTTCCTGAGAGTATCTTGAAAAAACTAGGAAAGCTTCCACTCGCCTCAGCGCTTATTTCGTTAATTTTACTTCTTTTTACTTCCGAAATTTTTGCAGAAAATCCTCACACCGTACTCTTTTCAGGAATACTTGGAATCATTACTTTTCTTCTTGTGGACGGTTTAGGTAAACTGATGAGTGAACGTGGAGCGCTTGCTGAAAACAGCCAGAGCTTAGGAAAAAGTCTGGTTGTTACAGGACGTGCGGCTTTTGTTCTCTTTCTTTATCTGGAGGTGATTGATGCCTCCTTTAGTTTTGATGGTGTTATTGGTGCTTTTGCTATTACTGCTGACCCCATTATCATTATGCTCGGCTTAGGATTGGTAGGGGCAATGTTTGTCCGTTCGCTCACGATTTTCTTTGTTCAAAAAGGCATCTTAGATGAACTTGTTTACATTGAGCATGGCGCACATTGGGCAATTTTGACACTGGCTTTGCTTCTTCTGGCGAGCATTCATTTTGAAATCAATGATGTTGTGACAGGCGTTCTGGGTGGTTTGATTATTATTTTATCCTTTATTTCAAGTGTGATTTATAATCGGAGAAAGTAAACAAACGGTAAATGATTCAGTTAATTAGCCTAGCAAGTGCGCCCCGCTTCTTATGACGGTAGGATAAGCAGTATTATCTCTGCAGCTTTGTTGCTACAAATGTACGGAGATAGCGGCTAGACTTGTCACCATTTTGCCTTGCGACTTTAGTCGGCAGCGAAGAAGAGTGACCAAATAGCTTTTGTCCTAACATCAGTGGGAAAGCAAGCATCGCCTTACTGATGAAGTAGTCACTTCAAGAAAACGCTCTAACAATTTGATATAATAAGAGAGACTAGGAAACAACTTGACGGCTTCCCCACAGGCTATTTTCAGTGCTTGCTAGGAATCAAGAAAAAAGCAGGGATGACCATTCTATTTAAATGCGATAACTTCGTAACAAGGAAGGACGGCATAATGAAATGAGAAACTCCTGCTTATCTCATCGTTTGAAGAGACAGAAAACCAATAATCACTTGCTAATCTAAATTAGCGGAGAAGGAAATGAACAAAAAATTACTCAGTATTATGATTCTCTTGAGCTTAACCTTGCTTGCTGCTTGCGGCAACGGCAAAAAAGATACCGCGGAGACTCAAAATCATGAACCAACAATGTCTGAAATCAAAACAGCCCAATCTAGTGTTTCAGCTACTATTCCCAGAGAAAATGCTCGTACCAAACTTCTGGGAACAGCGATGTTAAACTATATTATTTCTCAGAAAAAGGGGCTTATTGATGCCATGCCTGAGCAGCTCAAAACCTATTCATATGAAGACGAAGAAGCCATTGATGCCAACACGATTGTGGTAACTTATCGTGCGCGTAATCAGCTCAATCCAACTTCTATCACCAGTCAACAAATTGCAGTTTGGCAGGAAAACTATGTCAAAGGTATCCAATTTATCCTACAAGAAATGAAAAAAGCTGGGGGCAAAAGTCCAAAAGTGAAATCCATTCACCAAAATAAAGATGGAAGCTATCTCTATACTTTGCATGCTGAGTTTAAAGATTGAAGCTGTTGGAACTTGACATTTTTTGAAAATAGAGCTAAAATTTAACTAAAGCGACTCGGAGTGGGTGGAAGTTCGAGAAAGAAAATGGCACTTAATATTGTGAATATAAAGTGAAAAATAAAGGTGGAACCGCGCATTTGCGCCCTTTGTCAGTTTTGACGGGGGGTGATGTGCGGTTTTTGCTACGACTTTGTGATAACTGCGCTTATCAAGATTAAAAATAGAAAAGAGAAATTATGAACAACAAACTATCATTTCAAGACATCATCCTGACTTTGCAAGGCTTTTGGGCAAAGCAGGGGGCAAATCTGATGCAAGCTTACGATAATGAGGTCGGAGCAGGTACGATGTCGCCTTATACTTTCTTGCGCTCAAATGGACCGGAACCTTGGGGGGCCGCTTATGTGCAGCCTTCGCGTCGTCCTGCTGACGGACGTTATGGCGAAAACCCGAACCGGCTTTTTCAACATCATCAGTTTCAAGTGGTGCTGAAGCCCTCGCCAAAGAATATTCAAGAACTTTATCTTCAAAGTCTTGCGGCACTTGGTATTGATGCTTTGGAGCATGATATCCGTTTTGTTGAGGACAACTGGGAAAATCCGTCGATGGGCTGTGCTGGGATTGGCTGGGAGGTCTGGATTGACGGGCAGGAATGTACGCAATTCACTTATTTCCAACAGGTCGGCGGTATTGAAGTTGATAGTGTGACGAGCGAGATTACTTACGGCTTGGAGCGTGTGGCGACCGTCATTCAGGAGGTGGATAGCGTCTATGACTTGGAGTGGGGCAATGGTGTGGCTTACGGCGATATTTTAAAAGAACCTGAGTATGAACATTCTAAATTTGCCTTTGAGGAAAGCAATCAGGAGTTGCTTCTCCAACTTTTTGGTGAATATGAAGCTGAGGCACTGCGCTTGCTTGATGAAGGCTTGGTTCACCCTGCTTATGATTATATTTTGAAATCCTCACATACCTTTAATTTGCTTGATGCGAGAGGTGCGGTGTCCGTTACAGAGCGTGCGGGCTACATGCACCGCGTGCGGACGATGGCACGAAAGGTGGCGAAGACCTTTATTGAAGAACGGGCGAAATTGGGATTTCCTTTGTTGAAAGACGAAATATTGCGAGAGAAATATCTCGGTGTGAATGGAAAGTATAGCGTAAATATGAATTCAGAAACAAAATCAAAATAATGTTTGGCCTAAAAAACTATAGTACATACCATGTAGCTGGACTTTATGAAGTAACAATTCCTAAAAAATGGAAGACGAATCTTGAATCGTCACCTTTTGTTGCTGTGATTGATAAAAACACGACTTTGTGGTTGGAAACTTATGAAAAGCTAAAAATAGAAGTTGAACCCTTGGAAGAACGCTTTGAAGAAGTAAAGGCGGCCTGGATGTTGGAGGGATTTGAACGAGTTAACGATTTAGAAAAA
>JAJXWC010000023.1 GCA_021781855.1 Bacillota bacterium
TATCTGGATTTGATTTCTAATCGTTAGAGTTTTGACCGTTTTGTCATGCGCTCACGGATTATTTCAGAAATTCGTCGCTATATGGATAGTCTTGGCTACATTGAAGTCGAGACTCCGATTTTGCAAAATGAAGCTGGTGGTGCAGCGGCTCGTCCGTTTTTCACGCATCATAACACTTTGGGGTTGGATATGGCGCTGCGCATCGCAACCGAATTGCACCTGAAACGACTGATTGTCGGTGGTATGGAGCGGGTCTACGAAATGGGACGTGTCTTTCGTAACGAAGGGATGGACCAGACCCATAATCCTGAGTTTACCACGATGGAAAGCTACGCAGCTTACGCTGATTTTAACGATATTATGGACCTTGTCGAAGGGATTTTCCAAGATATCGCCCACAAAATCGTTGGCAAAGACGTTATCGAATACAATGGCAAAGAAATCAATGTCGGTGGAAAATATCGCCGTATCCACATGGTTGATGCCATTAAAGAAGCAACTGGTGTCGATTTTTGGCAGGAAATGACCTTTGATGATGCGGTCAAGCTCGCTGAAGAACATGGCATTCATGTCGAAAAACACTTCACTATTGGTCATATCATCAATGAATTTTTCGAGAAATATATCGAAGGAACCCTGATTCAACCGACTTTTGTCTTTGGTCATCCGAAAGAGATTTCGCCACTTGCAAAAATGAACAAGCAAGACCCACGTTTTACTGACCGTTTTGAATTTTTCATTGACGGACATGAATTTGCCAATGCCTTTAGCGAATTGAACGACCCGATTGACCAGCTCGAACGCTTCGAAGCTCAGGCGCGCGATAAAGAATTGGGCGATGATGAAGCAACTGGCATTGACTATGACTACGTCGAAGCACTCGAACACGGAATGCCACCAACAGGGGGGCTCGGTATCGGAATTGACCGTCTGGTCATGCTCTTTACTGGTACAACTTCAATTCGTGATGTGCTGCTTTTCCCTACGATGAAGTAAAACTCTACAAATTGATGAATAAAAAATAAAAACCACTAGTGGTTTTTATTTTTTATCTATAAGTAAAGAGACATTTCAGTCTCATGCTCAAGGTTAAAATTTACTTTGTCAATTTTCCAGATAAAGCTGCCAAACTTCATCAAACAAAGTCAAATTAAAATAAAAAGGTGCCTGAGTCTCCAGATAACTTGAAATCTCATCAAAATTGCGCGACTGTTTTGGAAAAAGGGAGTCACCAAAAGCCAAATTAGCCAGCCTGGTCACATCGTCAACTTCAACAGGGGCACGATGCTTCATCAAAAAAGTATAAAAAGGCATGCTCATTTTTCATTCTCCGTCGGATAGTTCGTTTCATTCCAGTGCTGCAAAATAAAGGTGCGCCGCTCTTGAATTTCTTCTTTGTAGTCTTCTGGGTGCTTGCGATAAAAGCCTTGATGATAATATTCTGCTGGCCAAAAAGTCTGAGCAGGCTCAATTTTTGTCACAATCGGTGCGTCAAAACGTCCCGAATCCTGCAACTTTCGCTTGCTTGCTTCGGCAATTTCACGCTGTGCTTCATTTTCATAAAAAATCACCGGACGATAATTGTCCCCTCGGTCAGCAAATTGTCCAAAAGCATCCGTCGGGTCGGTCGTCTGCCAGTACAGCTCCACCAAATCCTCATAAGCAACCAATTCGTTATCAAAAATAATTTCGATTGCCTCTGTATGCCCTGTAATATGCTGTTTGACCTGCTCATAAGTCGGGTGCGCCCAGTCACCACCAGTATATCCGCTGGTTACGGTTAAAATTCCGGCACGCTCCTCGAAAGGCTGCACCATACACCAAAAACAGCCGCCTGCAAATATTGCTTTTTCTGTTGCCATTATTTTCTCCAATTCTGAAAGTTCATGAAAACATTATATCACAGGATAGAAAAAAGTAGCTTGGATTGCTACTTTTCTATCTCAAACAAACCAGTTCCTACCGAATAAGCCTCAGCCTATCAGCTCCGTCCCCTCTGGACTTTGCACAATCTTCTTTGCCTTCATCAATCCGCCAAGCGCCTTTTTGAACTGCCCTTTAGAAATGCCGAATGTCGCCTTGATTTCATCAGGGTTTGATTTATCATTGAACGTCATTTTCCCGTCCATTGACTGCAGATAAGCCAAAATCATCTGGCTGTCAGCATCCAACATTTCATAAGCTCGTGGTTTTGCAGATAAATTAAGGCTCCTATCTTCCTTACGAAAGCCAATCACGCGCACCTGAAGTTCCTGTCCCACACGTAAGTTTCCAAAACGCTCACTCGGGTGAATAAAGCCCAGCATATTATTGTCAGGCAGATAGACAAACGTTCCAGTTTCCTTGTTGCGATAAACAATCGCTCGCAGATTCTGATTATTCATATTGTCATAAGCAGGTACAGCTAACTTCCAAAAATCCTCATGCCATGCCAAATGTCCCCAAATCCGATTTTTCTTATCCAAGACAAGTTTCACATAAAGCTGGTCATCTTTTTTGGGCCAGGTTTCCTTTTCAAGTGGCAAATCATCAAGCGAAACCACAACATCTTTTCCAGGAAGTCCTGTATCCACAAATGCCCCCAAATCACGTCGAACATCAGTAACACGTCCCCAACCAAAGGTTGTTTGCGTTGCTTTCTGCTCAATCGTCGTCAGCCGCATATGTTCAGCTTTATCCAAGTAAGTGAAGCCTGTCACAATATCACCTACGACATGCTCTCCTTCATCTTTTGCTAGACGGAAAATCGTATCTCCTTTTTGCAAAAAATAAAATTGTTCACCCGCTTCTACAACTAAGGCAGAAATCATTGTTGCCAGTAAATTTTCCATTTTTTTCCTTTTCAAAAACGGCTCATAGAGCCGTTCATTAAAGTGCTCCTCAAAAACTGCTATCGAAGTGACTATTTTATCTATGAGGTGTTCTTTTTTCCTTACAGACGTTAAGTTTGCGATAGAGAGCGAAGCTCTTGTCTCTAGTGGTACAAAAGTGCATATAACACGCACTTGCTAAGCCAAAGATGAAGCAGAGGCCAAATTTGCTCAACTGCCCTAATACTAATTAATACTGAATGGTCTCTTCTTTATCAGACGTCCATCAACTCTTTTTCTTTTGCTGCTGCCAATTTATCCGCACCAGCAATCGCATCATCTGTAACTTTTTGAATTTCTTTTTCAAAATTCTTGCGGTCATCTTCTGTGATTTCTTTTGATTTTTCTTGCTTTTTCACAGTATCCATTGCATCACGGCGAATGTTGCGAATTGCAATTTTGGCATTTTCAATCACTTTGCCCATCTCTTTAACAAGTTCTTTTCGACGTTCTTCTGTCAGCATCGGAATAACCAGACGGATAACTGAACCGTCATTTGCTGGTGTAATTCCAAGGTCAGAAGCATTCAGTGATTTTTCAATATCTTTCAAAATGGATTTGTCAAAAGGTGTCACCATCAACACGCGCGCCTCAGGAATCGTAATTGAAGCCAACTGATTGAGCGGTGTTAGTGCACCATAATATTCAACTTGAATTCGGTCAAGTAAGCTCGCATTTGCCCGACCTGCACGAATGTGTCCCAATTCACGTTGCAGACTTGATAAAGAGTTCTTCATTTTATCATTTGCATTTTCAATAATTTCGTTTGCCATTTTTCTACCTTTTTTATAATATTTTTAGTTTTACAAGTGCTCCCTTTTCGGTGTGAGATAAGCAACCCTTTAGAGCAAATAGATACCAGTGGTTTTGAAAAACCATTATCGGAATTAAATCATCAGGTGCTTGTGATACGTCAGCGTAAAACAGCCTAAATCACAGCGAAAGTGTAAGACTCACTCAACTGTCGTTCCGATGTTTTCTCCGAGAACCACGCGTTTAATATTGCCCATTTCGTTCATGTTAAATACCACGAGCGGAATGTGATTATCCATTGACATTGTACTTGCTGTGCTATCCATAACATGCAAACCTTTGGTGATGACATCCATGTGGCTCAGATGCTCAAATTTAATAGCGTCTTCTACTTTCTTAGGGTCAGCATTGTAAACACCATCCACCCCATTTTTCGCCATCAAGATAACATCGGCATTAATCTCAGCTGCGCGCAACGCAGAGGTCGTGTCAGTCGAAAAATATGGAGAACCTGTCCCCCCCGCAAAGATGACAATCCGGCCTTTTTCCAGATGACGCTCGGCACGGCGGCGAATATAAGGCTCAGCGACAGCTTTCATCTCAATCGACGTCATCACGCGCGTATCAACGCCCAGATTTTCCAGAGCAGACTGGACAAATAATCCATTTTGAATCGTCGCAAGCATTCCCATATAGTCTGCCTGTGCCCGTTCCATTCCTGCTTTTTCACCCGTGATGCCCCGCCAAACATTACCGCCACCGCAAACAATCGCAATCTCCGCTCCCAAATCATGAACTTCTTTGATTTCTTTGGCAACTTCCTTTGCTGTATCTGGGTCAAAGCCAAATCCTTTTGCGCCAGAAAGTGCCTCCCCTGAGAGTTTGAGCAACACACGTTTATATTTGATTTCAGCCATTCTATCCTCCGATAATTTTTACGAAAATCTCAATCTGCCGACTTCATACTTCCAACTGGTCGCTTGAAATCTCTTTGATATTTTCTCTATTTTACCACAAAATCACTCCAAAAAAAAGGCTGATTTAACAGCCTTTCAGATTTTATCTCAGCAGTGCATGCTATGTGCTACGTTGTCGATTTCACTAACCGACTAAAGTCGCAAGCCGAAATGTCTAGGCAACAAAATAAGCAGCACTGAGTTTCGAATTTAATCGCTGCTTCATCTTGTCAAGTATGTGCTTAGCTCTCCTAAAAATTTGATGAAATAATCGCTTCATGCATTACCCCAGCATACCTAATATGACTAAAATTTTCAAAACTACTATAATCAATACCAAGCTCATGAAAACGAGTCCCATGCCGAAAATCAAGTAACTAAAACAGCCAAGGCCAACCCAGAATGACTTTTCATCGGGCTGGTAAATAACATTTTTACGTACATGAAGCAAACTACGGTTCGCTCTGCAAGCCAGATAACCTGGAATCAGAAATAGCACCCCCAAAATCAATAACCAGAAAATCCACAAAACTGAACTATCCATAGTAAAACCTCATGAAACTTTTTTACATGACGACTAAATCACAAAATTTTATATTCCTTAGCAAATTTCTTCGGTGTAATTGAGAAAAATTCACCATCTCGCCGTACCAGATATTCCCCGACTAACACTTTGAGTGGCACCTGAGCAAAACCTCCGAAACCTCCCGCATTAGCTGTGATGACCTGTGTAATCACGCCTGATTTCCCCAAACCTTGCAGAACTTTCAAATAAACTAGACCCGCTTCTTTTTCCTGTTTAAACATCGCTTGTCCACTGTCAATCAGTTCCTGAACCCAAGCTTCAGGTGCCTCTTCCCGTGTCACGAGCCAAGCATCTGCAGTGCCTTCCAGACCAAATCTTACTTTCATAGCCATACCTCTTTCTTTGAGTTCTCTTTTCAAGAAAAAACTCAGTTTCTTTTGATAATTTTATTTCAGCAGTGCCTGCTAATCCCCCCGCCTCCTAGGCGACGGGATAAGCAGCACTAAGCTTCGAATTTCGCTCGACTAAATTTAGTGGGAGTTGAAACTTCCACTAAATAAGTCTCTGCTTCATTATACACCTGATTTTTTTCGTCTCTTGATTTTTCCCAAACATGAAACAAGATTTGCTCTGACAAAACTGTCAAATTGAACCGATTATTTCGCCGCGGAAAATTAGCCTGTATTAACTTTATAAAAAAAGTTTTTGACGACCTTGTCAAAAACTTTTTTGCTTATTCCATAAATTTCTCAACATCACGCGCAATAACAAGCTCCTCATCTGTCGGAATAACCAGAACCTTGACCCTTGATTCGTTTGTTGAAATGATGCCGTTTGCTCCACGAATATTTTTTTCTGAATCAAGGCTCATACCGAACCAAGAAAGCCCTTCAACAACATCGCGACGAATATCTGTATCATTTTCACCAACACCAGCAGTGAAAACAAGTGCATCCGCACCGTTCAAAACTCCAAAATACTGAGCAACAAATTTTTTAATACGGTCAACGTACATTTCATATGCCAAAATTGCCTTTGGATTTCCTGCTGCAACAGCACTTTGCAGGTCACGCATATCACTAGACAGCTCTGAAATACCAAGAATACCTGATTGATTGTTGAAAATATCAATCACTTCTTGAGCAGATTTGATTTCGTCATCATTTTCAATCAAATAAGGAACAACCGAAGCATCCATTTCTCCTGAACGCGTTCCCATCATGACCCCCGCAAGTGGTGTGAATCCCATCGAAGTATCAATAGATTTTCCACCGTCAATCGCTGTAATCGAGGCTCCATTGCCGATATGTGCTGTGATGAGTTTCAGTTCTTCAAGTGGCTTACCTAACACTTTTGCAGCTTCGTGCGCAACATACATGTGCGAAGTACCGTGAGCACCATATTTGCGCACCGCATAGTCTGTGTAAAATTTATTAGGAATCGGATAACGGTAAGCTTTTTCGGGTAAGGTCGTGTGAAAAGCAGTGTCAAAAACAGCCACAGCCGTTGCTTCGGGCAATAAGCGCATGAAAGCTTCAATCCCCAGCACATTTGCCGGATTATGGAGTGGCGCGAGGTTGGAAATACTTTTGATTTGTGACACAACCTCTGGCGTAATCAAAATTGAAGATTTGAACAATTCGCCCCCTGCAACAACGCGATGACCTATTCCTGTAATTTCACGAAACTCACGAATCAAATTAAAGTGAATCAGCTCGTCCATCAACAGCAAAACGGCTTGACGGTGGTCAATAATGTCAATCTTCCGAGTGTGCACTTGTCCATCAAATTTTGTCGTAGAACTCGAATTCGCCAGACCAATCCGCTCAAAAATTCCTTTAGCGAGCACTTTTTCTTCTGGCATTGCATAAAGCTGCCATTTTAACGATGATGAGCCTGCGTTGATTGCGAGTGTTTTTCCCATGTGTTTCTCCATTTCTTTGTATGCGTTTGCCATTTATTATATCATAAATTTTTCATCTCAGCAGTTCGTGCCAATATTCCTGCCTCTAACGAGACGGGAGAAGCAGCACTATCTCCGCAACTTTGCTGCTACGCTGCTAAAGCAGCTAGCCGGAATGGCAATCTTCGAATTTAGTCTTCGCTTCATTTGCCGATATTTACATTATTTTGATGAATTATTCAAATCAAAAAATCTGCCAAATTAATTTTGACAGATTACTAATGTTAGTAGCACTTGCTTGGCTAAATTTAATAATAGTTTTACTCTTTACTTCAAACGCTCAACATCACGAGTAATCACAAGTTCCTCGTCAGTTGGAATGACAAAAACTTTGACCCGAGAATCATTTGTTGAGATTTCAGTTGTGCCGTAAGTATTATTTGCTTCCTTGTCAAGTTTGATACCAAACCAATCAAGCCCTTCGAGAACAGCTTCACGCATATATTCAGCGTTTTCACCGATACCCGCGGTAAATACAATCGCATCTGCACCATTCATGACTGCAAGATATTGCCCGATAAATTTTTTGATGCGGTCACAGTACATTTCAAATGCCAAAATTGCTTTAGCATCGCCAGCCTTGCGTGCGTCACGAATATCACGCATATCAGATGAAATCTCAGAAATTCCCGTCAAACCAGATTGTTTGTTAAACATATTAATTGCATCTTGTGCATCTTTTAGCTCAGGGTCGCGCTCAATGATAAATGGAATAAGAGAAGGGTCAAGCTCACCAGAACGCGTCCCCATCATGATTCCGCCAAGCGGTGTGAAGCCCATTGAGGTATCAACAGATTTTCCACCTTCAACAGCCGTAATTGAAGCACCATTTCCGATGTGACAAGTAATAATTTTTGTATCTTTGATGTCTTTGCCAAGCAATTTCGCAGCTTCTTGAGAAACATACATGTGAGAAGTGCCGTGAGCTCCGTATTTGCGGACTTTGAACTCATCATAATATTTATTTGGAACTGGGTAGCGGTAAGCTTTTGCTGGCATTGTTGTGTGGAATGCTGTATCAAAAACAGCAACACCGACAGCATCAGGCAAAACAGCTTCAAAAGCGCGCATACAAGCTGCTTCAGCAGGATTGTGCAATGGCGCATAAGGCGCCAAATCTTCAACTTGCTTAACCACTTCGGCTGTCAAACGTGTAGATTCTTTGAATAATTCTCCACCAGCAACTACACGGTGTCCAATACCAGTAATTTCAGCAAACTCTTTGATAATATTCAAACGCTGCATATCTTCAAGCACCATTTTAACGGCTTGAGTGTGGTCAACAATGTCCAAAATTTGTTCGTATTTTTCACCGTTAAATTTGGTTGTAAAAATCGAATCTTTAAGTCCGATACGCTCAACCAAACCTTTAGCAATAACTTCTTCTTCGGGCATTTCGTAAAGCTGCCATTTAAGTGATGATGAACCTGCATTGACTGCGAGTGTTTTTGTCATTTTATCTAGTCCTTCTTATCTAATAATTCCTTTAAATTATATCACATTTTCCGCTCCGAGTGTTTCGGGAAATTGTGTTTTGCTGTAGGAATTTTTCACAAAGTGGTTTGACAAAGTTGTCAAATTCACAAAACACAATTTTCCTTAAATTCACTCATAAATTCTTGCAAAATTTCGCGGTCTGACAGACTTGTCAACGGATAAACAAATGTCGGCTGCTCTGATTTACCTTTTGACAGCACATAAATTGCTTTTGCATCGTGCTTAAAGAGTTTTTCGGGAAGTGTGATTACCGCAGACACACGCGCTTCCTGTTTCAACCAATTTTTCAAAAGCGGTGCTTGGCTACTTGTAAGTAAATCATCTGGTGCCAGAAAAATCGCAAAGCCATCCGCTTTCAAATATTTGAAAGCTTGCTCAATCAGCAAATGATGCGCAAATGTATGCCCTTCAGGGTTAACAACAGCAAAATTTTTCGCTAATACATCATCAGGATAAAAACCAATCGGCAAGTCTGAAACAACTACATCCACAGGAGCTACCAAACGTGCTTGAACCGCATCAGCTTGCATAAACACAGGTGCTGTACCAATGATTTCCGCCATTGAAGCCGCCAAATCCAATAGCAAATCATCCACTTCAAACCCGACATAATCCACCTTCTTTGACAAATTGGTCAAAAGTATCTCCGCCAAATTTCCCGTTCCTGAGCCAAATTCTAATAAGCGAATCAGTGGCTTTTCTGTCAAACATTCAATCATGAATTGAAAAATTACTGCAATCGAATCTGGTGTGAACGCATGATTTGGCTGCAAAGGTGCTACTTGTGAGCCTTTGAGTAAAACAAATTGGAACAACTTTTGCCACTCATTTTTTGTCAGACTTAACTTGTGCAGTTCCCGATTATTTCCTGTCAAGTTTTCTTCATCTAAAAACTGAGCATTTTGCTCTACAAAAGCATCATAAAAATCGGTATCCAATTTTTCCTGAATTGCTTCAATATTTGCAGTCACAAGCCCAAAGGCCTGCTCAATTTTTTCCATATTCATCTCAATTTCCTTCCATAAACGAAAAGAGAACTGTCAAAATTGACAGCTCATTTTCTTCTATTTCTCCGACGTGAACGGTCATTTAGCTGACCAACCTCAATCCAAGCCTTCACTGTCACTCCAATTCCCGCAAGAATAATCAAAAGTTCCAAAATCAGCGATTGATTGGTCACTGCCTGTGAAATCGCAATCGCCAAAATCAGCACACCAACACCAGAAAACACAAATACATCCATGCTCCGCCGAATATCCCGCGGCATCAAAAAAATATAAACCAAAGCAAGTAAAATCAAAATAATAAGCTGAATCATACTTCCTCCTCACACTTTTGTATTGTTCTCCGTAATCTGTACTGACAAAAATCCAGCGACTTATTCAGCGTCCAACTCTGCCTGTTTCTTCTTCTTCGCTGTTTTTTCACGCAGCGCTTTGTTCAATTCCTGCTTGCGCAAACGGATAGAAACAGGTGTTACTTCCATGTATTCATCGTCGTTCAAGAATTCTAAAGATTCTTCTAGCGTCAAGATTTTTGGTGTGTTCAATACTGAAGTAGAATCTTTGTTCGCAGAACGCACATTCGTCTGTTGTTTTGCTTTGGTAATATTTACAGTGATATCATTTTCACGTGAATTTTGTCCGACAATCATGCCCTCATAAACTTCAGTTCCAGGATTAACAAACAACAAACCACGTTCTTGCACATAACCCATTGCATAGGCAGTAACAGTGCCAGTATCTACCGAAATCAAAGCTCCACGATTACGACCACCGATATTTACACCCTTAATCAAAGGTTTGTACTGGTCAAATGTATGGTTCATAATCCCATAACCACGCGTCATTGACATAAAGTCTGTTGTAAATCCAAGCAAACCGCGTGCAGGCACAAGAAAGACAAGACGGACTTGACCATTTCCTTCATTAATCATATCCAACATATCGCCCTTACGCTCAGACAAAGCTTGGATGATTGAGCCCTGATATTCTTCAGGTGTATCAATCTGCACACGTTCAAATGGTTCGCAGTCCACACCATCAATCGTCTTCACAATAACTTCAGGACGAGAAACCTGCAATTCAAAACCTTCACGACGCATTGTCTCAATCAAAATTGACAAATGCAACTCGCCACGACCAGAAACCACCCATTTATCAGGAGATTCCGTGTTTTCAACCCGTAAAGAAACGTCCGTCTGCAATTCTTGGTTCAAACGTTCCTCAACCTTACGTGAGGTCACAAATTTACCTTCACGACCAGCAAATGGTGAATTATTCACAAGGAATGTCATCTTCAAAGTAGGTTCATCAATATGCAAAAGTGGCAATGGTTCAACATGGTCTGCAGGCGTTACCGTTTCGCCAACGAAAATATCGTCCATTCCAGAAACTGCAATCAAATCACCAGCCTTTGCTTCCGTAATTTCTTCACGAGAAAGTCCGAAGAAACCGAACATTTTTGTTACACGGAAATTCTTTGTTGTTCCATCCAATTTCGACAAAGTAACATTGTCACCGACCTTAATCTTACCACGGAAAACACGACCAATCCCGATACGACCGACAAATTCATTATAATCCAGCAAAGAAACTTGGAACTGCAAAGGCTCATCGCTATTGTCCACAGGTGCAGGAATATGCTCCAAAATCGTGTCAAACACAAAATTCATCGTATGTTCTTGCTCAGCAGGGTCATCAGATAAGCTTGAAGTCCCATTGATTGCTGAAGTATAAACAACAGGGAATTCCAGTTGGTCTTCTTCAGCACCTAACTCGATAAACAAGTCCAAAACTTCATCCACAACTTCTTCAGGGCGAGCTGATGGCTTATCAATTTTATTAACCACAACGATTGGAGTCAAATGTTGCTCCAAAGCTTTTTTCAGTACAAAACGTGTTTGCGGCATTGTTCCTTCATAGGCATCTACCACCAAAACAACTCCATCCACCATTTTCATAATCCGCTCAACTTCACCACCGAAGTCCGCGTGTCCAGGTGTATCAAGGATATTAATACGATGATTATTATATTCCACCGCTGTATTTTTTGCCAAAATCGTGATACCACGCTCTTGTTCCAACGCATTCGAGTCCATTGCCCGCTCAGCCAAATGTTCACGTGCTCCCAAAGTGTGAGACTGTTTCAAAAGCTCATCCACCAATGTTGTTTTACCATGGTCAACGTGGGCAATAATAGCGATATTCCGAATATCTTCGCGTAAATTAGTCAATTTTATCATACCTATTTCTTTATAATATATCGAATACATTATATCACACTTTTCCGAAACGTGAAAATGTATGTGTTTACAAGGTCCATCGGCAAAAAAATCTGCCATTGCTGGCAGAAATAAGAGGAAACTTACTAAAAATAAAAAGTACATTTCTATTCCATCGTTACACGACTTCATCAAAATTTATAACTAAATTTAGCCTAACAAGTGCTGGTTTCGTTCTACTCCCGTAGGAGCTGGTCGCTTAGAGCGAATAGCAGCGAAGATGGGCAAGGTGGTCTGATATCGCAGATGTCAGGTTGTACCCTAACCCTTACTGATGAAGTAATCACTTCAATCCATTTTTTTCAACTGCTTTAAAAATTGAGTACGCCAATCATCATTTTTTACTTTCACTATTTAATTTTTCTAAAATGGAGTTTTCTAAAATGTATGATTGATAGTCCTATGAACACTAATGATAAGGCAAAAAGATAAAACAATCCGATAATTAAGGCGTGTGCTGGAAGATAAGAAGTTTTTTGCAAAAGCTCAACTGGGTCAAAATAAGCCATTGGTAAAAATTTACGTAATCCTTGCATAAAACCTTGATTTTCAATCATGTTGTAGCCTAAAATGATTATCGCAAAGCTTCCAATAACAAGCAACGAACGTTTCAGCAGAAATGAAAGATAAATACCACAAGCTATGATAAAAGCGATAAGCAAAAATCCCCACAAAAGATAAATACCATCTATTTTCCAGTTCTCAACAAGCAATAGTCCATTAATTCCACTTGGATAATTCAATGCACCAAAGCCATTTAACAGTCCGACACTAATAATATAGAGTAAAAAAGCAAGCAAATACCATATTCCAACTATAAAAAAATTAGTGATGAAGGTTGTCAGAACAATATTTTTTCCGTTAAATGTTGGGGTCTTGTAAAGCTTCATACTATCTGATTCAAAATCAGAGGCGAACGAAATTCCTCCCATGAGCATAAAAACAAGACAGAAAAGACTGCTAAAAATAAGTGGAGTAAAAATTTCATGCGTAATTCCAAAAGCATGGAGTTGAGCTCCGCTATAATTTTCAAAGTTAAGATGGCGATTAATGACCGTTCGAATATATGCATTTTCGTTCTTTATATCTGCAACATTTACTTGGTCATTTTTCAGACTAAGCTTATTTATTTCGAGCTGAATCTGGTAATAGTGGTTAACATTTTTCTGCTCAAGCGCCGTTTTTTGTCCGTTAAGAAGATTTAAATTTGTTTCAATATCGCTAATAACACTTTTGGGTGCTGTTTTATCTCCTTTAATTCCTTTCAGACTTTGACTTGTCATTGAGATACTCTGATTAAGATACCCCTCTAGTGACTTTGGTGTATTTGATGACTTTAAAGAAGCCGAATAAACGACCAGAGCAACAAGTAAGAGGGTTGCTATTAAAAATAAAATTTTATTTTTTCGATTTCTGGAAATCCTTTTCAGTTCAAATTTGAAGTATTTCATAAAATCATCCTCCCAAAATTCTATTTTCTATGCTTGAAAAATCAACAATAGGCTCAATCCCCTCCCCCAAGAAAAAACTTTTATCACAATGTTTTTTAATATCTTCCAAGTAATGAGAGGTTAATAATACTATTTTTTCCAACTTTTCTTCTTCAAGCTGCTCACAGAAAATCATTTGATGCTTAATATCTAACCCACTATGAATTTCATCAAGAATAACAATTTCCGAATTTACCGCTAATGAAAGAATGATAGCAAATTGCTGCAACATTCCAAGCGAATATTTACCAATCCTTTTATTAAGAAAGCTCTCCGCCTCAAATTTTTCTGCTAAATGTTGTGCCTTAGCATACTCATCTGCTGATAGAATTTTAAAATAATCCATTCCTTTCAAATTTTTGTCGAAGCCGTTGAGATTGGACAAATACATCACATTTTCAGCAAAGACATTCGCATCTTCTACTAAAATTTCTTGATTTAAGATGCTGAAAAAAGTGGATTTACCCGCACCATTTTGACCGATGAAGCCATAAAGTCCAGTATCAAGAATTCCAAAATTTTTAATATGATATTCTAAAAAATTTAATCGCTCAATTTTCAGCATCTTCCACCTCTTACCAAGTCCGATATTTGTATGTAACAGTGACGTATTTGACCAATCCACTATAAGAAACTTGTGCAGAGGTTAAACCATTAAAAGCATAGCCGTGTTGAAAGCTTAGATTCTCGTAGCCATAAGATGTGCTAATCAAGCTATTGTTACCGTCAATATTCCAAAATTCATTCGTTTGACTAAGAATCACGGTATTAACGAGCGAAGCTTTCGCATCTTGCGGTGGAATTAACGCAACGATTCCAAAAGCGCCTAAAGCCATCAAAGGTAACAAGAATTTTTTTGAACAGTAATTTGATTTAATCATTTTTTTATCCTCCAATTTAGTAATTTGTGCTATACTGAAGTAGCACATTCTTAGTGCAACCGTACCGAAAGCTGACTCGAAAACACTTTCGGTGCTTTTTATTTTGCTACACTCAGCAGCTTGCGAAATTTGCCATTGGTCTGTACCTCGTGTTATCTTTCTTCATCTATAATTTCGTACTTCTTCGATAATTCTATTCTATCACTGATTTTTTGTTAGATACGTTTTTTTCGAAATATCGAAAAATTTTTTAACCACTAATTATTCATATTGCTAAGTCTTTGACCTCTTTTCTTTTAATTTTTTATATTCTTTACTGACATCAATCCAAATCTTATTTTCTTCACGATTGAATTGATTCTGTAGTTGTTCAATTTCTGTAAAAAATTCATTTTTTGGCGCTGGTACTGGTACGATTGCTGCCATAGCTCGCTCCTTTCTACTGCTCAACGAACGGCTAACAACAAGCGAGCTTGACTTTCATGTTAGAAAAACACGTCCATATAGCCAATTACTTTTGCTGCTGCTTCAAAATCCGTTACCAAGCTCAGTCCGTTTTCTGAAAGCAGATAAGTTTCATCACAAAAATGCTCAATTTCTTTCAGATTATGCGAGGTCAAAAGAACGATTTTATCCTGTGCAACTTTCTTTACTTCTTCATAAACCTTGGCTTTCTTTGAAATGTCAAGCCCGCTGAATAATTCGTCAATAATTAAGATTTCGCAATCAATCGAAAAACACAAAATCGTCGCAAAAAGCTCTTTCATGCCGAGCGAAAACTTGCCGATTCGCTTTTTTTCAAATTTATCGGCTTCAAAAATTTTTAGAAGCTGCTCTGCTTTTTCTCGTTCATTCGGCTTCAAAATATTGAAATAATCCTTCATTTTGAGATTCCCGTCAAAGCTTTCGACATCTGGCAGATAAGCCACTCGCCCAGTCTCGACTTTGCCTTGTGATATGGCGATTTCGCCCGATAGGATTGAAAACAAAGTGCTTTTCCCGATACCATTGCGCCCGATGAGGCCGTAAAGTCCGTTTTGAGCAAGTTCAAAGTCAAACGTTGCGATATCTGGGACTTTCAAATCAGTTATTTTCAAGGTCACGTCAAATCCTCCGTAGTTTTTGATTTTTAAGCATGAGATGGGCAAAAAAGAGAAAAGCACCGCTCAGAATGAACAAATAAGTCGCACCGACCAAAAGTGAATAGCGTCCTGCCAAACTGCTCGGATTTCCAAAAAGTGTCAACGGACTAAAATAACTCATCGGGATGTAACGGTGAAACGGCACAATCCAACCGACGTTTTCAATCATTGAATAACCCAAAACCAGCAAGGCAATGACACCAACAACCACCATACTTCGCTTGACAAAGACAGAAATAAGCGCACCAAGAGAAGCCAAAAAGAAAATAACAAAGAACAGATAGAAGAGGCTCCCAATATCTACTATCCCATTTGGAATAGTGAGATTTGTGATGGTGTACCCTGTTGTCAAACTCGCATTTGCCAAATAAGCAGGATAGTTCCAGTTGCCAAAGCCATTGACGCTACCAATAATGATAAAATATACAAGTCCTGAAACAAGAAGCCACACAAAAGTTGCTAGCGTTCCAGAACAGACTTTTGCTAAAAGAGTTTTTCGTGAATCAATTCCTGTAAATTGATAAAGCTGATTTTCTTTAGCTTCATAACCGCTTGCAATCGTAATTGAAACCATCGAAGCAAACAACACGATGAATAAACTGCTTGATAAAATTGGAATAAACTGTTGCTGAAAATTCCCAAAAGCGTGCGACTGAGGAGACGGCAAAACTTCAAAATTCAAATGACGATTTTGCACAGTATCAATGTACTTGATTTCTTGATTTAACCTTTTGTTTTCCTGTTCTGAATTTAGTTGATTAGTATTTTCAGCTAATTGAATTTTATCCAGTTCTTTTTGCAAAGCATAGTATTCATTAACATTTTTATTACTCAGGGCATCAATTTGAGATTGATAGAGGTTCACATTTTTTGTCATATCACTAATTGAGTTTCTTGTGTTATCAATTTCTGATATTAATTTGGAGCTTTTAAGGACAGATTCTAAACTATTGATGTTATCAAGCGCCTCCTTTTTGTTTGATTTTGTATTTTCCGATAAAACACTTATTTGGTTTTGACCAAAAAAACTAATAAAAGAAAGAGTAGAATAAGCTGCATAAAAAACGATGAGCGCAGAAATAAGCGTTAGTAAATACTTATTTCGTTTATTCAAAATAAATCTGGTTAATTCAAATTTAAAGATTTTCATTTTACTCCTTCTAACATTGTTTTTCTAAAATGTTAACAAAGATATTCCATTAGCATTAGTAATGATAAGTTGTATAAGTAGTTGAACAAGGAACACTTTGACCAATCGAGTTAACTAGTGAATAATATGAAGTATAGGAGCTTGTCGTGTATGCTCCACCGTGGAAAATAGCTACAGTATTATAGTAGTTTACAACTTGGACTACTGTCCCTGCTGCACGATAGGTGTCTGTTTCCGTTTTTACATAAGCCATCTGAGCCGCAAATGCTGTATTTGCGCCAAAGCTTCCTACCGTAGCTAATAGAGCTGTCAAGCCGATAATTCCTTTTTTCAGATTTACTTTCGAAGTTGATACATTCATCATAATAGTCCTCTTTCTTTTTTGAAATGTGCTATAATGATATAGCACAAAGATAGTGCAACTTGTACCAATAGCTGCGTCGAAACTTCTATTGGTACTTTTTTTATGCTACGCTCAGCAGCTTGCGAAATTTTTCATTGGTTTATACCCCGTATTATCTTTCTGTTTTTAGTCATCTTACAAAATTATGATGTTTTCGTATTTTCATTTCAACATTTCATTGAAAAATGTTGAACTTTTCCCATCAAGAATTTTCTGCATTCATTCGATAATCTAATTATAACAATAAAAAAGGGGGATTTTTAAATCGAACCCCTTTTTTTATAAAAATTATTTTATTATTTTATCGTATTGTTTTCGATAGATATTGTGGAGATGTTCACATTTTAAAACTTTGAAAATGCTCAAAGCCTGTTCCATCTCATTTTTACCGATTATTTTATCCTTAAATTGATAATCCCAATAACCCGACATAAAGAGGTTAACCGTTCGCGCAAATTCATCAACCTCCCATAAATTCGCACTCACAAAATCAAGTATGGTGCGCGCGGAATTTTTATTACCCCGTGCAATCATTACAAGCACAGCATTGTTTGCCGCCTGTACAATTAAACGATTATAATCAGTAATATTCCGATAATAACTTGATTTTATGAGAAATTCATCCAGAAGCAGTCCTATTGTAGAGCTTGCAAGTTGGTCTATTGTATCCGTAAAAATCCACAGTTCCTTTGCTCCCCAAAACTCAATCATGAAAAGATAGTCCGCAATTTCTTTCTGCTCTTCTGGGTCTAATGAACTATAGCAAGCTTTTGCAGATAATGCAATCAGTCTTAAATCGGGACACTCTATTCCACTCTTATAAATTTCTTGCAGACGTACTTTGTCTTCACAATAAAACGCATTGTCAATCTCTTCAAATAATTCAATAAAATAATCATTTGTACCTTTGTTAAGACGATAGCTGTATTCATGCAAAGGGATGTTCATGTATTGAAGTGCAGCATCTATCTTTTCAATGGACAGAGACTTTTCACCATTTTCAAACTTTTCTAATGCAGATTTTGTTATCTGACATTCTAGGAAGTCTGTCCGAGACAAATTCCGTTCTTCTCTATACTTCTGAAATATTTTTCCGTAACGACCGTAAACCATGAAGTCTTTCTCCTTTGGATTTCAATGACTCCATTTTACCACTTTAACAAAATAAATAGAAAAATAAAAATACAACTATTTATTCACAATTAAATTTAACAATAGCTGCATTTTATTTCTTTTTTATTTCATCATTAATCTCAAAGCCTGCTTGATATAGGCTTCACTCGTCAGGTCAGACTGTTCTGCCAAAGTTTTCTCAATTTTTTTGAGTTCGGCAGCTCGATAGCCAAGTGCCTGCAGTGCTTCGATTGCTTCTTCAAGCGCAAAATTTTGACTGGTTTCGCTTGATGTTTTAGTCAGATTTGATGAAGCGGTCAAATCAAATTTTCCTGCTAAATCAAGTGCCATCTGCATCGCAGTTTTCTTGCCGACACCAGGAAATTTCATCAGATATGTAATATCACTACTGTCAATCGCATTCATCAGCCCTAAATTGTCGTCTGCTGCAATGATGGCAAGTGCTGATTTCGGACCGATACCTGATACACTGATGAGTCG
>JAJXWC010000024.1 GCA_021781855.1 Bacillota bacterium
ATCTGCTTGTTTTGCAGCAGCGCGAATTTGACGAAGTACTTGTTGAACTTGAACCTCACTTGGTTTACGTCCCATTGAACTCATCATTAGACGAACACCGTCTTCATTGAGCGGCGGATTTTCAATCAACATTTTTTTCGTTTGACGTTGCATGTACCATGTTCCGCCAGCAAAACCAGCAAGAGCAAAAACAACCATAAGAATAACAGCTAATAAAATTGACATCATTGTGAATGACTTCTCCTAATTCTTGGCGAAAATAATTTTCGCTGTGATAACAATTTATTATACCAAAATTTATGTATTTTGTCAGCTTTCGTTTTAAATGAATCAGAAACTTATTGAAGGAGAAAAACTTTCTCCAAATTTATAGTGCAACCTCTGGTTGAAGAAACTAAACGTCCTGTAAGCAACCACCGAAATTCAAAGCTTTTTCATTTCGTGCGTTTACGACTAACGGACTCGTTCATGTGGCAATGTAGAATAGAACGAATGGATTGCATAACTGGCACTACTGAGATGAAGCAGAGACTAAATTCGAAGCTTAGTGCTGCTTATTCCGCCGCCTAGCCATTTCGCCTTGCGACTTTAGTCGCTTGCGATTTGAACTTCCGACTTTAGTCGGTTAGTGAAATCGACAGGTTAACAGCTCAATAGTACGGTGTACTGTTGAGGTTGCAGATAGAGAGAGTGAAGCTCTCATCTTTCGTAGTGTGCTGTTAAGGTTGCGGATAGAGTAAACGAAGTTTACGTCTTTCGTAACGAAGTGGAGATAGAGCGAATGGACACCCGTAGTAGAGGCGGGGGTATTGCGATTGCGACTAGCCACTTTAGTGGTGTAGCGAGCATCGACAGCGTAGCACGAAGTGCGTAGATAGCACGCACTACTGAGATAAAAATGCGCATCAACTTTGATGCGCATTTAACATTACCCATTTTATCCAATATCAGCAAAATCGAATTAATTAGTGGTGGAATTGCTATTTGAATTTGTATTTCCGCCAAAATTTCCACCATTTTGCATATTGGGGAAATTGCCACGATTAAAACTTGGGACAGTTGATTTGTGCAGCACCGAATAGGTACTTAACGCAAGCACGAGCACTGCAACAATCATTGTAATAAGTGAAAAAAGTCCTGACAATTTATTTAATTTTTCCATTTCAAAACACTCTCTTTCATTGATATGAAGTCATTTTAGCGAACGTTTCTGAAAAGCTACTTAATGGACACTTGAATTGAGCTTAAAGTGATTACTTCATCAGAGGGGATTCTTTCTTCCCACTGATGTTGAAGTACAACCTGATATCAAAGCTCTGTCCATCTTCGCTGCGCTACACTACTGAAGAGTCGCAAAGTGACTGACCACGAAAGCAGCACTTGCTAGGTTAAAAATAAAAATTTTGGCTCTTTCATCTCAGCAATGGTGTTTCATTTTTGCCCGTTCTCATAAAGTTTTTTGTAATGGCCAATGTCGGCTATTGGCGTCCCCCAAGCTTTGCCGAATAATTGTCCGTTATAAACTTCTTGGTTTTCTGACTGAAAGAGCACGTAAGCAATAACCTGATTTTTGACGACCAGACGCGTTAATTTTCCGTTTTCTGTATCAACAAACTGACTGGGTCCTGAGGGGGCAGAACTCATTGCAAACGTTGTGAGTGAAATTGGCGTTTTATCTGTCAGGTGCAAAGGATTAAAGCTGTTCGTTTGAAAATAAATTTGCCAAAAACCAAAAAGAGTGTTTCCTGAAGCATCAGGATTTGTCAGCTTTTTTTCGATGCTCAATGGGATATCTTGATTAATGTAATTTAACATTATATTTTCTGAAATCTCTATATGAATCGGTTTTACTGGTGGTAAAGAAGGCGCAGAATGCACAATTTGACTTTCGATTGGACTTTGCTGCGAAGAATTTTTTAATGAACCTGTACCTGAGAAAATTCTAACTCCTACAATAATAAGCAACAAAACAAGCCAGGAACTTGCTTTTATTCTCTTTTTGCGCAGCGGTTTTTGTATTTTGATAAATTGACTCTGGTCATCGAATGTCGTTTTATCGGCTTCTGGAAGTTCCCAATCATTATCTGACGAATCTGTCAAATCCGCTTCTTCTTCAGAGCTTTCAATCGTCCACTCTTCTTGCCTATCATCTGATTTGACAGGTTTAATGACCTCATCTGGCAAATTAAGTTTCCATTGATTCTCGTCAGATTTGATAGGTTCAATAGTTTGTTCCTGCGCATCAAGCTTCCATTGATTTTCATCAGTAGCATCAGTTTTGACAGCTGTCTCAGTTTTAGTTGCTTCTAAATTCCAATTACTCTCTGCTTTTAGTGGTTCTGACAGATTTTGTTGGGGTTTCTCAATAGTTTCTGGGTTTTCTTGAGTTTTATCCTCGTTGATAGCTACTTTTTTCGTCCATTTTGCCCAATCAGTCGCGCGGTCAAAGGCAATTTTTAATTGTTGAAATTCTTGCGGCTGCTCCGTTGGATTGATTTCATGAAGTCTTTTAGAGTAGGCTTTTCGGATAGTCTTTACATCTGTTGTCGGTTCAATTCCTAAAATTTCCCACATCAAAGCATCCTTTCCAAATCAAATAAAATTCGTTTGGCTCGATTTTGCGCTTCGTAAATACGATGCGGATTGTTCGTTTGAAGCTCATGAACAAAATAATTTTGCTGTGCTAAAATCCATTCTCGCTGCTCACCAATAAATTCAGCATAAATTTGTTCGAAACGTGCTAAAATCAATTTATTTTCATCTTGCTCCAATGGATTGATTTTCAAAGTTGACAATTTTTTCTTGATTTGATCTAATTCTGCATCAGATAACTTGACATTACGATTTTGAATGACCAAATTTTTGTGTAATTTCTGCTTTTCATCGGTTACATCAACTTCCAAAATTCCTGATTCATCATAGGAATAACGAATCGAAACCAAATCATGCTCGTTCAATTTAGCACAAGGATATTGAATTGCGCCAAGTTTAAGATTATCTTTCGCATAAGGCTTTTCGCCTTGATAAATCGGAATTTCGAGTGTTTTTTGCTGTGCATGTGACTTGACAACGCGTTTTTCCATTGAGGTCGGAATCACCGTATTTCGCTCAATGATAGGCATGAAAAGACTTTTTCCTGTTTCCTCATGATTGAGTACCGCTGTCCCCAATGAAAAGCCGATAACATCAGTCATAATCAGCTCCTCACGGCTCTTATCATTCAGCATATGTGCACGAATCGTTGCCCCAAGAGCAATCGCTTCATCTGGGTTGAGGTCATCTGACGGCTTAATATCAGTAATTTTTTCAAAAGCTTGCTGAACTACAAGCGTCCGCGTGGCACCGCCAACTAAAATAACCTTGTCAAGCTCTTCAAAATCAATATTACTGTCATTCATTACACGCTTTGTCGGACGCTGCAATCGTGCCAAAAGCGGCATAATCAACTCACGAAATTCGACAGCCGTCAGCATGAATTTCCTTGTTTCACCTTCGTACTCAAAATCAAAACTAGCTGATAATGTCAAAGCTTCTGAAAATTTCTGCTTCATGTTTTCTGCTTTAGCATAAAGCTCTGAAATCAAGGAAACAGGTGCTTTCTCTCGCTTCATGCCTACTTTTTCAAGCGCTGCATCAACCAAAGCAAATGTGAAATCCTCACCGCCAAGCTGCGAATCCCCCGAAATCGCTTCAACCTGAATAATCTGTTCGAACAAAGAAATTAATGAGACGTCAAAAGTTCCGCCACCCAAATCAACAACCAGAAAATTTTGGTCTTCTTCAGCATTTTCAATTCCGTAAGCAATCGAAGCTGCCGTCGGTTCAGAAATCAATTGGCGCACGGAAAGTCCTGCTAATTTTGCTGCTGAAATAGTTGCTTCACGTTGAAAAGCATTGAAATAGGCGGGCACAGAAATCACAACATCTTTAATTTCCGTTTTTAAAAAAGCTTCTGCATCTGTTTTTAAACTTGTTAGCACAAAAGACGACAATTCAACAGGTGAAAATTTTCGTTTATCGAGCATAAATTCTTTTTCAGTTCCCATAAAACGCTTAAAAGCACTTGCTGTTCGGTCTGGATAAGTTATTTTACGCGCCTTCGCAATTTCTCCTACGATAATAGCATCATCTTCGTCTAATGAAATCACGCTCGGCGTCAATAAACTGCCAAAACGATTCGGAATGAGCTGCGCCTCATTCGTTTCTGAGTTAAAGTAGCCGATAAGACTATTTGAAGTTCCTAAATCGATTCCAATTTCTATCATTTCGTAATCCCTTCATTTCTATCAATTATAACAAAAAAGCGACAAACTGTCGCTTCTAAATGAAGTAATTTACATGGATTTTAGGTTTAATTCTTAAATTGATTAATTAAGATACTCCAAGGTGCTCTGAAATTTTGAATTAATCCTAAAAATCAAATCCCATTAATGTCGCAAAATAGTCTTCAGGTCGTTCTGCACGCCTAATGAGACGTGGTGTTCCATCTGTTTGAAGGAGAATTTCACTACTACGCAATTTTGCATTGTATTGATAGCCCATTGAAAAACCGTGTGCTCCTGTATCGTGAATAACCAGCAAATCTCCTTCTTCAATCACTGGAAGTTCGCGCTGCTTGGCAAATTTATCATTGTTTTCACAAAGAGAGCCAGTCACATCAACGGTCTCCAGCATTTCAGAATTTTCTTTTCCCATGACTGTGATATGATGATAAGCACCGTAAAATGCTGGGCGCATAAGATTGACTGCACTCGCATCAACACCAATGTAAGTCCGGTAAGTTTTTTTCTTGTGTAAAACACGTGTCGCAAGCAAACCATGCGGTGCCAACATGAAACGCCCAAGCTCTGTGAAAATTTTGACCTCGCCAAGTCCGTTTGCACTCAGTACTTCATCATAAACTTTATGAACACCACTGCCGATAACTGAAATATCATTTGCTGTTTCATCAGGTCGATAGTTCACACCAACACCGCCTGATAGATTGATAAAATCAAGCTTTACGCCCGTCTCTGTACGAATTTCAAGCGCCAGTTCAAAAAGTTGACGAGCTAATTCTGGATAATAATCATTGGTGACAGTATTTGACGCAAGAAAGCTGTGCATGCCAAACCGCTTTACTCCAAGCTTTTGTAAGTCTTTGATGCCTTGGATAAGCTGACTTTTAGTCATACCAAATTTTGATTCTTCTGGATTATCCATAATCTTTGTTCCCATTGCAAAAACACCACCGGGATTATAACGCAAGCTCATTGTTTCAGGAAATTCAAAATCTGACAATTCTGTCAAATAGGCAATATGCTCATAAGCATCCAAATTGATAGTTGCGCCAAGCTTTTTGGCAAATTTAAACTCATCGGCTGGTGTATCGTTTGACGAAAACATAATTTCCGAACCGTCAAACCCACATTTATTCGACATGAGCAGTTCAACATAGCTTGCACAATCCGCACCGCAGCCTTCCTCATGCAGAATTTTTAAAATCGCTGGAGTTGGTGTAGCTTTGACCGCAAAAAATTCTTTGAACCCTTTATTCCAAGCAAATGCTGCGTAGAGTGCACGCGCTTTTTCACGAATTCCACGTTCATCATAAAGATGAAAAGGTGTTGGAAATTCGGTAGCAATTGCCTCTAATTGTTCTTTATTGATAAATGGTGTTTTCATATTTGACCTCTTTTTTGTCTTTTATCCATTATACAAAAAGTTCTGTCTTTTTGACAGAACTTTAAAGTAATTACTTCATCAGTGGAAGATTTTTTCTCCCCCCATTGATGTAAGTATAGCTCAGTGCTTGCTTATCGCACTACGGAAATTACTAGGTTAAAGTCAAATTTTGACCTTTTGCATGACGCTCACATCGACTTCTTCTGCTGCTTTACGTCCTTCACGAATTGCCCAAATCACTAGCGAGGGGCCTCGTCTAGCATCTCCTGCTACGTAAACTTTCGGATTATTTGTCGCATAATTATCATAAATCTCTTGCACACCAAATGTATCCAACAAGTTTTTCTCGGCTCCGACAAAGCCCATTGCAAGTAAAACAAGGTCAGCTTCCAACACACTTTCTGTTCCTTCAATCAGCTTAAATCCGGGACCGACTTGAATCAGTTTCAATCCAGCCACAGCACCTGTGCCATTATCAACAAATTCTGTCGCTGTTACGGTGTAAGCGGTCAAGTCTTTGTTCCCCGCAAATTCACCTTCTTCTTGACCATAACCGTGTTTCAGCACCATTGGCCATTCAGGCCACGGATTATCCTCACGACGTTCTAAAGGCAAACTTGGCGTGATTTCGAGCTGACGGACAGATTTTGCACCGAGACGAATGGCAGTCCCGATACAGTCATTGCCCGTATCGCCACCTCCAATCACAACCACGCGCTTGCCCTCAAGGCTTTTAGGAACATGATGCTCCCCAGCTTCCAAGACTGTTTTCGTGGTTTCCGTCAAAAAATCTACTGCAAAGCGAATGCCTGAAAGCTCACGCCCTGGTGCTTTCAAATCACGAGGAATCCCTGCACCAATCGCCAAAATAATCCGGTCATACTGCTCAGAGAGCGTCTCGTAGGTCAAATCTTTGCCAATTTCCGTATTCGCTACAAATTCAACACCGAGTTTGGTCATCAGGTCAATACGCTGCTGGACAACCACTTTATCCAACTTCATATTGGGAATCCCATACATCATCAAACCACCGAAACGGTCTGATTTTTCAAAGACGGTAACGGAATGCCCGAGTTGGTTCAAGCGCCAAGCTGCCGCCAACCCCGCAGGTCCAGAGCCAATGACGGCGATTTTCACGCCTGTACGTTCGGCTGCTTCACCCATTTCTTTGACCCAGCCATTTGCATTTGCCGTGTCTCCAATGAAGCGCTCATTGTCTTTGATGGTAATGCCAGAGCCGTGCAAAGCTTCCGCACAAGCTTTTTCACAGGGCGCTGGACAGACGCGTCCTGTAAACTCTGGAAAAGGATTGGTCAGACTCATGCGCTCATAAGCCTTGCGCACCGCCCCACGATAGACAAGGTCATTCCACTCTGGAATATGATTGTCATTTGGACAGCCTGAGACGGCACGTTTTCCACCGTAGAAAATACCGTGATGACAGAAAGGCACATCGCAGTGCATACAACGTGCTGCTTGCTTTTTACGTTCTTCATTTGACAAAGGAATTTGCAATTCCGCAAAATCACGTACACGTTCTGCCAATTCGCGATAGGGGTTGTCAACCCGTTGATATTTCAAAAATCCATTCGGATCTGCCATTAGATTGCCTCCCTTTGCACTTTCTCAAAAGTTTCTTTCACTAATTCGTCGCCTGATAGCCCTGTTTGTGCCAGCTCACGCTCGACATCGTTGATATGGTGGAATTCGCGCGGATAGACCTTCACAAATTTACCGACTTCTGCTTCCCAATTTTCAAGGATAAAACGTGCTTTAGCAGAGTTCGTATAGTTCAGATGATTTTCCAGCAAAAGTTGCAACACTTCGTCGCCATGTGTCTCACCAAATTTATACAAATCGACCATTTCATGATTGACTTTGCTTGCAAAGTCGCCTTTGACATCATAAACGTAAGCCACACCGCCAGACATCCCTGCACCAAAATTGCGCCCTGTTGTGCCGAGCACCACAGCGACACCACCAGTCATATACTCACAACCGTGGTCACCGACCCCTTCAACGACGAATTGTGCACCAGAATTACGCACGCCGCAGCGCTCGCCAGCACGGCCACGGAAATAAGCTTCTCCACGGATTGCGCCAAAAAGTGAGACATTGCCGATAATTGAGGTATTTTCAATATCATAGGCGGCATCAACCGGTGGCTTGACAATCAAACGACCGCCTGAAAGCGATTTACCGATATAGTCATTTGCCTCGCCAATCAGCGTAATTTCCATGCCCGCTGTCGCATAAGAAGCAAAAGATTGACCCGCTGTGCCGGTGTATTCGTACTTAATCGCACCGTCCTGTAAACCAAAATTACCATAGCGTTCAGCAACCCAGCCCGCCATGCGTGCGCCAGTCGTCCGATTAATGTTTTTAATCTCCTCTTTGACCATCGCCATACTACCTGCATCAAGCGCTGCTTGTGTATAAGCGTCCAGTTCACGCCAAGGACGACTTTCAGCAAATGGATTTTCATGTTTCGTCGCAATAGGGAGTGTCTCACCAAGCATACGACTGAAGTCGAGTCCACGCATCTTTTCTGGAACATCACTCTTGGCGCGAAGGAGTTCAGCGTGCCCAACCAGCTCCGTAATAGAGCGGAAGCCAAGCTCCGCAAGAATTTCACGGAGTTCCTCTGCCATGAAGAACATGAGACGGACGATATGCTCAGGTTTGCCCATAAAATTGGCACGGAGTAAAGGATTTTGTGTGGTAATGCCGACAGGGCAAGTGTTCAGGTGACAGTTTCGTGTCATGATGCAGCCGATAGCAACAAGTGCCAGACTAGCAAAGGAATATTCTTCAGCGCCCAACATCGCTGCAACTGCAACATCACGTCCTGTCACAACTTTACCGTCTGTTTCAAGTACCATGCGGTCGCGCAAATTATTCATCGTGAGGGTTTGATGAGCTTCGACCAAGCCCATTTCCCACGGCAGACCCGCATCGCGTGTAGAATTACGCGGACTAGCCCCCGTACCACCGTCGTAGCCTGAGATAACGACTTTGTCTGCGCCTGCTTTAACACAACCTGTGGCAATCGTGCCGACACCTGTTGAGCTCACCAATTTGACATTGATTTTGGCATAAGGATTGATTTTTTTCAGGTCAAAAATCAGTTGCGACAGGTCCTCAATCGAGTAAATATCATGATGAGGTGGTGGCGAAATCAAGCTGACGCCCGGTGTTGAGTTGCGGACTTCGGCAACCCACGGAAAAGCTTTGCGTCCCGGAAGCTGACCGCCTTCGCCTGGCTTTGCACCTTGCGAAATCTTGATTTGGATTTCTTCAGCGGACATGAGATAAGCAGCCGAAACGCCGAAACGACCCGACGCCACTTGTTTGATTTTTGAATTGTATTCTGTCCCATAGCGCTTGGCATTTTCACCACCTTCGCCAGAATTGGATTTTGCGCCAATGGAATTCATCGCCTCAGCGATACATTCATGCGCCTCTTGGCTAAGCGAACCAAAACTCATGGCACCAACTTTGAAACGTTTGACGATTGAGCTTGCAGGTTCGACCTCGGACAATGGAACACTTGGGCGTTCTGAACGAATTTCCCAGATATGACGCAGACTGGTCGGCTGTTTTTCCGCTTCTTCGTTGAGATGCGCCGTATATTTTTTGAAATCCTCATAGTTGTCACGGCGAACAGCATTTTGGATTTGGTAAATCATGATGGGGTCATAAATATGGTGTTCGCCTTCATCAGCGCGGTATTGGAAGCTTCCGCCTGTCTCCAACATATCTTTTGCCTTATGACCATAAGCTTTCTCATAACGCTGACGATATTCGTGCTCGATCTGTGCGAGCGAAAGCCCACCGATACGTGTCGTAGTGCCTGCGAAGTATTTATCAACGACTTCTTTGGATAAACCAATCGCTTCAAAAAGCTGTGCCCCCTTGTAGCCAACGATGGTCGAAATGCCCATTCGGCTCATGACCTTGACAATGCCTTTTTCTGCCGCATGACGATAATTCTCAAGTTGCTCGGCAGAGCCGTGCTCCCAATCTTTGAGTGTGGCATAAGCGCCATAGGGATGAATACCTGACGCACCGTAACCAACGAGTGCCGCATAGTGATGCACCTCGGTCACTTCAGCCGTGTCCACGATAATATGGAATTTACTGGCTGCCCGACGTCCAAGCATATAGTGATAGAGTCCCGATAAAGCAAGCAAAATCGGCATTGGTACTTTATTTTGGGCAAAATCACGGTCTGACAAGACAATAATCGTTGCACCATCATTAACCAAACCTTCAACCTTGTAAAAAAGCTTATTCAAGGCATTTTCGAGAATATCATTTTTATCGTATAGTGTTGAGACAATTTCGGTATGATAGTGTGCCTCTTTCAGCGCCAAAATTTTCTCAAAATCAGCCGTTGACAACACCGGGCTGCTCAATTTTAATTTGCGGACATTATTGACCGAATTTTCAGCGGGATTCCCGTCTTCGCCCAGATAAGTCTCAGTGCCAATGACAATTCGCTCACGAATGGCATCAATCGGCGGGTTTGTCACCTGTGCAAATTGTTGTTTGAAGAAAGTATAGAGCGACTGCGCTTGGTCAGACAAGACTGCCAAAGGGGCATCAAAGCCCATCGAAATAATTGGCTCCTCGCCTGCGCTCGCCATCGGCAGCATCACCGTGCGAATAACTTCGTCATTGTAGCCAAAGAGCTTCCACATGGTGTTGAGCTTTTTGGAAGGGACTTCTGATGTTTTTGACGACTCTGTCAGTTCTGATAAGGTTTTTAAGCCTTCTGACAGCCATTTTTGATAAGGATGCTGACTAGCATAATGCGCTTTGACCGCTTCGTTGCGAATAATTTCGCCCTTGTCCGTGTTGACCAAAATCATACTCCCCGGACCAAGCACGGATTTTTCGATGATTTCGCTTGCTGGGATATCAACCACGCCCGACTCGCTAGAAGCGATGACAAAACCGTCTTTTGTCACAATATAACGATTAGGGCGCAAACCATTGCGGTCAAGTCGCGCACCAACCATCGTGCCATCTGTAAAGACCAGTGCCGCAGGCCCATCCCAAGGCGCAATATGGCTCGTCGCATATTCATAAAATGCCGAAAGTTCAGGGCTGAGTTTCGCCTCATGCCCCCAAGCCTCTGGAATCATCATCAGCAAACTTTCAGGAATATCGCGCCCATGACGATAAAAGTATTCCATGCAGTTTTCAAGTTTTGCCGAGTCTGAATTATTTTCATTGTACATCTCAATATCATGGACTTTCATCCAGTTTTCAGCTCCGCGAAGTGTGTTAATTTCGCCATTGTGCGCCAAAAAACGAAAAGGCTGTGCACGGTTCCAACTTGGAAATGTATTGGTCGAAAAACGGCTGTGTGTCAGCGCAATATGACTCTTGAAATCGGCATCAGACAGGTCGGGATAGAAAAGTTTGACCTGATAAGCATGCAGCATCCCTTTGTAAACCACCGTCTTGCTTGACAGCGAACAAATATACAAATCATTTTCATCAAAACGCTTTTCAAGTGACCGCCGAATCTGAAAAAGCGAATTTTCAAAATCACCGTCCTCAGATTTCTCAATGAAAACCTGCACAAAAGCCGGCATAATCTGCTGCGCCGACAGCCCACAAGCCTCATAGTTAAAGGGAACATCGCGCGTGAAAAGAACTTCATGACCTTGCGCCTTGACTGCTGCTTTGATGGCTTCAAGTGCTTCTCTGCGCTTGGTTGCTTGGCGAGTTAAGAAAAATTGTCCGACAGCGTATTCATCTGCTGCCGGTAGCTCAATTTCTTGTTCGTGTGCAATCTTAACAAAAAAATCGTGCGGCATCGCAAGCAAAACACCTGCACCGTCACCTGTTTCTGGCTCTGCACCAGTCCCGCCGCGATGATTCATCCTTGTCAGCATCGTCATCGCGTGTTCTACGAGCAAATGGCTCGCTTGTCCATCTATTTGTGCGATAAAGCCCATCCCGCAGGCATCCGACTCGAAAAACGGCTCCCAGAGTGTTGTTTTTAGGGCATTTTCAGCTTTTTTGTCCATAAGTACCTCTCGTCTCGAAAAAGTTTACTTCTCTATTTTACATGAATTTAAGAAAAATATCAATATTTTCTGACGATTATAGATAACAGTAAAATTTATTTTACATTAATCATAAAAAAGAAGAACTTAATATCCGTCTTTATCTTTTCCTGATTCAAAATATCTAACTTGCGTTCAACTGCTGAATATAGTATGATAGTTTTATCTGAACAGCTTTGTAATATGGCAGATGTGAGTAATCAGGAGGTAATAGTGGAATACGAACGATTGTTTAACCGTCTGAATGAGAAACTAAAAAAAGAAAATCTAGTACTTGATATTCACTGTATTGGCGGTTTTGTTTTGGAATATTACGGCTTGAAAGCAACTTTTGACATTGATGCTTTTTATCATTCTTCTGACAAAGTCGAGCAGATTATTCGTGAAATCGGCGAAGAATTTCACATTGGGACACGCACTGAGCCTTGGCTCAACCAATCTATTACTGACATCATGTCCTACTCTGCACACAATGATGAAAAAATAATTTTCTCCGCGAGTCATTTAACTGTGAGTATAAATTCACTCGAATCCGTCCTTAAAGATAAAGTCATTGCAGGTCGTTCAAAAGACGAAGATGATATTGTCTCAATCCTCAAAAAATTAAATAAGAGGAATTTAAAAGATTTATATGATATTCTTGAATATTCTGATGGGACAACTGATAGTTCTATACTTTTAGATGCCTATCTTAAAGCTTTCGGCGAAAATGCTTTAGATGAATATTTACAAGAACATCCAGAAATGGAGCAATTTTTATGATGTCATGGGTTGAATATTATGAAATAGCCGCTATTGAGGCACAGTGGAATTTTAAATTATGGCTCCGTTATCTTAATAAAAGTATTCAGCGAGATAAAATTAATTTGTCGGATAAAGATATTGAAACGATTCTAAACTCTGATAAATTACAGGACTGGCAACGATACTTTCTAAAACAGGCCGTTAAAGTGAATACTTTACCTTGGAAGATGACGGTAGAATATTCTGAACCTGCAGATTTTTGGCGATTAAGAGAATATATAAAAAAAAGAGCATTGAAGTGATTGCTTCATCAGTAGGGGATTCTTTCTCCTGATGTTAGAGTACAATCTGATATCAAAGCTAAAGCTACCAGGTCACTCTGTCCATCTTCGTTGTTCTACACTATACCAACTTCAACAGTACAGAGTACTGTTGAGCTGTTGGGCCGATTTCACTAACTACACTGCTAAAGCGGATGCCTCTACGATAACAAAACCAAAATAGAAATAGCAAGCGTCAAACGAAAAAACAGAATTTAAAATTCTGTTTTTTCACTTTTAGCTAAGCAGTTTTCCACTGTCTTTGCCACCTAGGCTACGAAAGACAAGAACTTGCCCTCTTAAATAGCATCGTATGGTTGAGCTAAAAGATGACAGAAGCATCTGATATGACTGCCAACAGATTATTTTAATTAACTTTGTAAATCCAGCCTTCTGGCGCTTCTACATCGCCAAATTGAATACCAACCAATTCGTTGTAAAGTTTACGAATTGTTGGTCCGACTTCTGTTTCTGAATAAAAAACATGATGCTTATCACCGTCATCAATCGAACCAACTGGCGAAATAATTGCGGCTGTACCACAAGCTCCGACTTCGACAAATTTATCCAAATCATCAACATAAACATCACCTTCAATCGCTTTTAGCCCCAAACGATGTTCTGCCAAATAAAGCAATGAATATTTCGTGATAGAAGGTAAAATGGATGGACTCAATGGTGTGATAAATTCCTTATTTGCCGTAATTCCAAAGAAATTCGCAGCTCCGACTTCTTCAATTTTGGTGTGTGTGCTTGGGTCAAGATAAATCGCATCGGCATATCCTGCTTCTTTAGCCTCAACTTCGGCTTGCAAAGAGGCGGCATAATTTCCCCCAACCTTTGAACCACCTGTTCCAAGTGGTGCGGCTCGGTCATAATCTCGCGAAATTACAAATGATGATGGAGCCAAGCCGCCTTTAAAATAAGAACCGACAGGCATTGCAAAGACAGTAAAAATGTACTCTGTCGCAGGCTTCACGCCAATCACATCGCCCACTCCAATAAGCAGCGGACGTACATACAGTGTTGCTCCCGTGCCATAAGGTGGTACAAACTCTTCATTTGCTTTTACAACTTGCATCACAGCATCAATGAATTTTTCAGTTGAAACTTCTGCCATACGTAAGCGGCTGGCAGTCTGCTGCAAGCGTGCAGCATTACGGTCTGGACGAAAAAGTTGAATAGAGCCATCTTTTGTACGATAGGCTTTCAAGCCCTCAAAACCTTGTTGTCCATAGTGCAATGCGGGCGAACTTTCTGAAAGATGCAGTGTCGCGTCTCCAGTCAGCACTCCATCATCCCATTTTCCATCTTTAAAATATGAAATATAACGAAACGGTAAATTTCGATATTCAAATCCCAGATTTTCCCAGTCAAGTTCTACAACCATTAGTTCGCCCTCCAAAGCTTTTTTTGTTATAATTGATTATAGCTCTTTTATGAGAGAAATTCAAGAAAATATTCAGAAAATTAGGTGCAATGTTGAACTTTTTACATATAAATTGGAGTGAACTAGGAGCAATGTTGCTTGGTAAAGCGATTGATATTCTTTGGCTCAGCTTACTTTTTTTCGTCTTATACCAAGTTGCTTCACGGATTGTCAAAAAATTATTTAAGAATTATAGCCAGCGAAAATGGACCGATTCTGCACGAATTTTAACTTTTTCTCGATTAACAACTTCGGGAATTCAATATATTACTGTTTTTCTCTATGTTTATACAATTCTTGGAATTATCGGTATTCCTGTGGGAAATATTCTAGCTGGGGCAGGTATTTTCGGTGTGGCACTTGGTTTTGCAGGACGTGACCTTGTCGCTGATATTATCAACGGGTTTTTCATTATTGTGGAACATCAAATCAATGTCGGTGATACCATTCGTTTTGAAAATCTGGGAATTGAAGGTGTCGTAAAAACAGTCGGTATTCGCTCAATTACTCTGATTTCAAATGATGGTGCAACAGCCTTTATTCCTAACCGTAATATTGAGTCGTTGAAAAATTTCTCTTATGGTGACCGTACAGTATTTTTAGATGTACCTGTTGATTTGACCGACCTATCAAGAGTAAAATCACATGTTTTGCTCGTTAATGCAAATTATTCACAAGTCAAGTTTTTGGGTATTGTCAATGTTGAGGAAAAATTATTTATCCGTAGTTCTTTAACCGCTCCATTGAGCGATTTAGGTGCTTTGAAAATGGAAATTTTTGATCAATATTATGAAAAATAGATTTGACCATTTCGTCAAATCTATTTTTTTAGTGTTTTCCTGTCAAATAAGCTTGCAAAGACGCTACTGTCTTAATCTGATACGGACTTTTTGCCTGATTGATTTCAAGAAAGCCCTGTTCATAACCAGTTACAATAAACTTTGCTATTTCCTTGCCGTTGAGAAGTAAGTCATAAGCATTGTCAAGCTTTCGCAGTAAATACATTCGATATTTTGCGGTTCCTTTAAGGTCTGCTTCCGCAATCAACTTTTGCACCAATTCGATGTCCATTTTCTCCTCCATAATAATGTTGAATAATTACAAAGCCTATTTTAGCAAAGCGCTTGTGTTTTTTCAAGATATTCGGAAGTCAATTATTTTTCTTTTTCTATCATTGATTTAATTGGTTCATAGGATTTTCGATGAAGTGGCGTAATCCCATATTTTTCTAGTGCCGCCAGATGTTTTGCAGTTCCATATCCTGCATTACGCTCAAAATCATACTCAGGAAATTCTAGCGAAAAATCACGCATCAGCTCATCACGTGTTACTTTTGCAATAATCGAAGCCGCTGCAATCGAACTACTCCGTGCATCACCATGAATAATCTTGGTCTGGGGAATTGACATCTCAAGCTGCATTGCGTCAATCAAAACGTGTTCAGGAACAACCGACAAGTTGGCTATCGCTTGCAACATAGCAAGTTTTGTTGCTTCATAAATATTGATTTCATCAATTTTTTCGTTATCAACAAGCCCAATACCAATCGCAATCGCTTTTTTCTGAATTTCGTTAAAAATCGCTTGATGCTTTGATTTTGGTACTTGCTTACTATCATTTAGTCCGCGAATTTTGCAATTTTTAGGCAAAATGACTGCCGCAGTAACAACTGGTCCTGCCAAAGGACCTCGTCCAACTTCATCAATTCCTGCAATCCGTTCAACACCTTGAGCATATAAAGCCTGTTCAAATTCAAGCATTTGCTCCAACCGTTGATTTTCGGCGCTTTCTGCTAAGAGTTGTTTTCTTCGTGCTTTGATTGCAGACTGCACTCCTGAGCGCTTATCTAATTCAAATTTAGCAAATTCAGGTGCTTCAAAATCAGTTAATTCTGCCAATAGTGCTTTGATTTCCTTAATTGTCTGCGTCATCATTCACCTTGTCTAAGCAAAAACTCCCTAATTTTCCGTCACGCACGTCTTTCACGAACATCGTATAAAAGCGGTCATAATCCTCGCGAAATCCAAATCGAGCCGTCAAAGTCATAATCAAATCTGGAATTTCAAGCTCAAAGTCATTTTCTGTCAGCCGATAACGTGTCGTTACAGCTGTTGGATAATTTTCCATAAAATAACCCAAGCCGAAAATTGTCACTTCATCCATGGGCAACAAATCATCTTTAATCGCCCCAGTCAATGCCAATTTCAATCCAACTTGCGTATCTTCAAATTTCGGCCACAAAATCCCAGGTGTGTCAAGCAATTCTAAATCTGGATTGGTACGAATCCATTGCTGACCTTTTGTTACACCTGGACGATTGCCCGTTACGGCGATTTTCTTGCCTGCTAAACGGTTCATCAATGTTGATTTTCCTGCATTGGGAATACCGACAATCATCGTTCGCAAGGAAGAATGCTGAATTCCTCGCGCTGTATCACGCGCCAATCGTTCTGCCATAAGTTTTTTGGCAGCCACCGTCAAACGTTTTGCTGTATATTCTTCTTTGGAATTAATCGCAAGTGCCGCAAATCCTTGTCGTTCAAAATATTCCAACCATTTTTTTACGGCCAAATTATCTGCCAAATCAGCTTTATTCAATACCACTAAACGTGGTTTATCGCCGATAATCTGACTTAGCATTGGATTACGCGAACTCATCGGCAGACGTGCATCGGCCAATTCAATCACAAAATCTACATATTTTAAATTTTCCTGTACTTGCCGTCTGGCTTTTGACATATGTCCCGGAAACCATTGTATCACTGCCATTTCATTTCTCCTTGTAAGATGTGAGTTCGTCCTAGTAGCTTGATGTTTCAGCGTACAGCCTTCAGAAGTAACAGAAATCTGATTGCTTTGATGTTAGATTGCCACTGAACATTTGAAGAGATGAAAAATGTCGACTCCCTCAAACTTTCGTTACAGGCTAGTAATCATACACTCAGGAAGGTCGAACTCAATTTTTGTGACTGTTTTGTTTTTATCAATGTTACTATTTTACCATTTTTCAGCAATTATTGGGCAGGTGAGTTTACTTGATTGTTCTGCTGTAAAATAGTGTGCAAAATTTTACAAGCTGTTTTTTTGATTTTGATTGACAAATCAGGTAAATTTAAATGAGTTCATCTTTTTAAACACAAAGCAGCGCTAAAATTCAAAAATTTTGAGTCCAGCTAAATTGTCTGTTTTCAGATGCTCACAAAAAATTTTTCAAGGAGAAAAAATGGCTCAGAATTACCGAGTTTTATTATACTATCAATATGTTCCAATCGAAAACGGAGCTGAATTTGCTCAAAAGCACCTCAATGCCTGTAAAGCAATCGGGCTGAAAGGTCGAATTCTTGTCGCTGATGAGGGAATCAACGGTACTGTCTCTGGCACACTTGCTCAAACGAATGCCTACATTGAAATGATGAAAGCCGATGTGCGATTTGCAACTACAATGTTCAAAATTGATGAAGCCGCCGATAATGCTTTTAAAAAAATGCATGTCCGCTATCGTCCCGAACTTGTTAACTTAGGGTTGGAAGATGATATCAATCCGCTGGAATTGACCGGAACTTATCTTGAGCCACAAGATTTCCGCAAAGCAATGCTTGATGAAAATACTGTCGTTATTGATGCACGAAATGATTATGAATATGACCTTGGACATTTTCGTGGTGCTATTCGTCCAGATATTCGTAATTTTCGCGAGCTTCCGCAATGGATTCGTGACAATAAGGAACAATTCATGAAAAAACGTGTGCTGACCTACTGCACAGGTGGAATTCGTTGCGAAAAATTCTCTGGCTGGCTCGTCCGTGAAGGGTTCAAAGATGTCGGACAACTTCACGGTGGAATTGCGACTTACGGTAAAGACCCTGAAGTTCAAGGCGACCTTTGGGATGGACAAATGTACGTTTTCGACAGTCGTATCGCCGTACCGATTAATCATAAAGAACATGTCATTGTTGGACGCGACTGGTTTGACGGTACGCCATGTGAGCGTTATATTAACTGTGCCAATCCTGAATGTAATCGTCAAATTTTAGCTTCAGAAGAAAATGAGGACAAATATCTTGGTGGCTGCTCCGCCGAATGTCGGACTCACCCATACAATCGTTATGTGGCTGCTCACCATCTGACAGCGGACGAAACAGCAAACAGACTAGAAGAAATTTCCGTACATTAAGTTGATTTCTTCGACTCTTGACGCTTTCTCATGAAGCAGAGACTTATTTAGCGGGAGTTTCAACTCCC
>JAJXWC010000194.1 GCA_021781855.1 Bacillota bacterium
TCAATTTTGGCGCACTCACTCATTTATACGGGCTGCCCTTGCAAGCACGTCTGTCAACACTGACAGGGTTGTCAGTTGCGGTCGAAAATGATGCCAATGCAGCAGCAATCGCGGAAAAATGGCTAGGCGGTGCGCAGACCATGAAAAATTATCTCGTCATCGCACTTGGTACAGGCGTTGGCGGTGGGATTGTCATTAACAATGAAATTTATCGTGGCGCACATGGTACGGCAGGCGAATTTGGCTGGGCGCTGACAAATGGCATTACACCAGTCGGCGAGCTGGAAGAGGTCTCACAAAACTTCAAATCAGCAGCGGTATTAGGACTTTTGAATAACTATAATAAAGCGCAAAATTCAGTCACGCATGGTGATTTTATCGAATTGAGCGAGGCAAAAGAAGTCGTGGACTTGGTAGAAGCAGGAGAGGTAACGGCAAGCATCATTTTTGACGAATTTTTAACCAACTTGACCCTTAATCTGATGAACCTGACCAGCTTTTTTGACCCCGAAGCCATTCTCATTGGCGGCGGTATCTCGGCAAATGAGTACTTCATGGACAAACTTCAAGAAAAATGGACCTTGCTGATTTCCAGACATTTCGCGCTCAATCGGATGCGGACGCAAAATCGTCTGCCTGTCATTCGGCAAGCAGCGCTCCGCAATGATGCAGGTCTGCTCGGAGCAGCATTTACCATAAAAAGCAAAATCAGAAAATAAGCTGAAACCGCTTATTTCAAGTGATTTTATGCTATAATAGTAATATTTAGAAAATTATGAAATAAATTGGAATAACAATGAAAATTTTTAGAGAGCTGTGGTGGTTCTTCAAATCAGAGAAAAAAGGCTACGGTATTGGACTGATTGCACTTTTTATGGTCTCATTGACCCATCTGGTACCACCACTGATTATTGGGAAAATTATTGACCATATTGTCAAACACACGATTACATGGACGGTCATGACTGAATATTTATCAATTCTTTTGGTTACGGCTTTTTTTGAGTACGGTTTTCGGTATTTGTGGTCAACAAATATTTGGGGAGAAGCCTTTCAGCTTGAGCGCATCATGCGTGCTCGGCTTTTTCGCCATTTTCTGCGCATGGATACGCTCTTTTATCAGCGTAATCGTACAGGCGACCTTATGGCGCACGCGACCAATGACTTGCAGGCGATTAATGATGTGGCGGGACTGGGCGTGCTGACTTGGGCAGATTCGATGATGACGGGTGGTACAACGATTGTTGCGATGCTGATTTTTATTGATTGGCGGCTGACGATTATTGCCATTTTGCCTTTGCCCTTATTGGCGCTGGTTTCTAAGACTTTGGGAGACCATATTCATGAAAGTTTTGAGCACGCGCAAGAGACCTTTTCTGAGATGAATGACAAGGTGCAGGAGTCAATTACGGGAATGAAAGCGATTAAATCTTTCGGCGAGGAAGCACAGGATAAGGCTGATTTTCAGATTAAGCTGGATAATATCGACAAGGCTTTTATCCGTGTCAATCGGATTGACTCGCTTTATGACCCGTTGATTACCTTTATTGTCGGTATTTCTTATACGCTGACTATTTTGCTTGGTGGCTATTATGTCGTCCATCAAGTGCTGACACTTGGTCAGTTGGTCAGTTTCATGACTTATATTGCCAATCTGGTCTGGCCGATGTTTGCGATTGGCATGCTCTTTAATGTGATGGAACGCGGTCGTGCCTCGTATTCACGGGTTGATAAATTGCTGGCACAAAAAGCCGATTCAAAAGTAGGAGATGGAAAGCTCGATATGCCGCAGACAGGTGATTTGCGTTTTGATGTGCAAAATTTCCACTATCCAGACGAAGAAAAAATCAGAATTCATAATATTGCCTTTAATCTTGCAAAAGGGAAAGTTCTGGGTCTCGTTGGACGCACAGGGGCAGGAAAATCAAGCGTGATTAAGCTGCTTATGCGTGAGTTTGACCATTACGAAGGGCAAATTAGCTTTGCAGGACGTAGCATTATGGCTTACAAACTTGATGGCTATTTGCCTAGCATCGGTTACGTGCCGCAAGAGCATTTTCTTTTTTCAATGTCTGTGCGTGACAATATCCGCTTTGCAAAAATGGACGCGACACAAGAAGAAGTTGAGACCGCTGCACGAGCAGCAGGCATTCATGATGATATTGTACAGTTTTCAGAAGGCTATGACACATTGGTTGGCGAACGTGGGGTTTCCTTGTCGGGCGGTCAAAAACAGCGGCTGTCGATTGCGCGAGCGCTGCTGATTCAGCCTAAGCTTCTGATTTTGGATGATGCTTTGTCGGCAGTTGATGCAAAAACAGAGCATTTGATTTTAGAAAACCTCAAGAAATTGCGTCATGACAGTTCAACGCTCATTGTCAGTCACCGCTTGAGTTCGGTCATGGAAGCTGACGAAATTCTTGTGTTAGATGCTGGAAATGTGGTTGAACGTGGAATTCACGCAGATTTGGCAGCAGGAAGTGGCTGGTACGCTCAAATGTGGCAAATGCAGCAAATCGAAAGTCATCTGAGTGCCTCATCAGCCATTCAAAAGTCGACTGACGATTCTGTCAGTCAGAAAAAAACGCTGAAAGGAGGCAAATAAAATGGAAAATCAAGACGAAAAAATGTCTGCACGCGAAAGCTGGCAAGTTTTCAAGTTTATTTTCAAATTTTTACTTCCGTTCAAAAAGTATTTTATCGGTGCTTTCATTTTCAGCATTATCACAACGGCGCTTGCCTCAGTGATGCCTTTTGTTCTCTCGACTTTTATGGATAATTATCTGCAAGCAGGGCAGGCGACTGACCAGATTATCTGGTATTTTGCAGGCCTTTATTTCGGACTCAATATCATCAATTCACTCGCCTTTTTCTTCAAATGGAATTTTCTGCAGAATGGCTCGATTTTTGTCAATCAATACATTCGGAAAACAGTTTATGCCAAGCTTCATACACTTGGAATGCGTTATTTTGACCAAAAACCAACGGGTTGGCTGATTACACGAGTGACGAACGACACAGATTTGTTCAATTTTTGGCAAATGTTGTTCAATGCCTTAAACGGACTGATTTCGATTGTGATTGCTTTTATTGCCCTCTTTGTGATTGACCACCAGATTGCATTGGTCATGCTGATTTTTCTACCTGTATTGCTCTTGTCCGTGATGCTTTATCAGCGTGTGAGTACGCGTGTTTATCGTGCCATGCTCAAAAAACGGAGCGAGTTAAATACAAAACTTAACGAATATATTTCAGGCATGCGTATTATCCAACAGTTTCGGCAGGAAAAAAGACTCGGTACAGAGTTTGAAGCCACAAATGACGAATATTATCGTTATCGTCGTCGTGTCATTCAAATTAACGGCTTACTGCTTAGTCCGCTGGTCAATTTTCTTATGGCAATTTCGATTATTGTCGTGCTGGTCATGTATTCCCAGCGTAGTATGCACACGATTGTCGCAGCAGGCTTGATTTATGCTTTTATCAGCAACGTACAGATTTATTTTAATCCGATTTCACAGCTGATGGATTCCTTATCCAACTTTTCAAACGGCTTGGTGTCATCCAGCCGAATAAAGACGATTATGGAAGAAACAGAGTATGCACCAGAACAAGCAGCAGATGCAGGAAATATTATTAAACAAGGAAAAATTGAATTTCGTGATGTCAGTTTTTCCTATGATGGCGAAACACAGGTGCTCAAACACATTTCATTTACAGTCAATCCGGGAGAAACGATTGCATTTGTCGGGCATACTGGCTCTGGAAAATCTAGTATTATCAACGTTTTTATGCGTTTCTATGAATTTACAGAGGGACAAGTTCTGATTGACGACCGTGATATAGATCGGA
>JAJXWC010000195.1:0-2506 GCA_021781855.1 Bacillota bacterium
TGCTGTTAAGGTTGTGGATAAAGAGAGCAAGGCTCTCGTCATTCGTAGCAGCAAAGCTGCGGAGATAGTGTTGCTAATCCCCCCGCCTAGCCATTTCGCCTTGCGACTTTAGTCGATTGCGATTTGAACTTCCGACTTTAGTCGGTTAGTGAAATCGACAGGTTAACAGCTCAATAGTACGGTGTACTGTTGAGGTTGCAGATAGAGAGAGCGAAGCTCTCATCTTTCGTAGTGTGCTGTTAAGGTTGCGGATAGAGTAAACGAAGTTTACGTCTTTCGTAATGAAGTGGAGATAGAGCGAATGGACACCCGTGGTAGAGGCGGGGGATTAGCATGCATTTCTGAGATAAATTAAAAAATCCTAGTTATAGGATTTTTTAGTCTTTCAATTTTTCCGATAATATAGTAAAATAGACCAAAGTAAAAGTAAGAAACGAGAAAAATGTATTACCCAGAACCTATTGCCAAACTCATTGAATCGTTTACGAAGTTGCCGGGAATTGGACAAAAAACGGCGACACGATTGGCTTTTCATACGATTGGTATGGAGGACCAAGAAGTTAATGAGTTTGCGAAAAATTTGCTTTCTGCTAAGCGTGATTTACGCTTTTGCTCAGTTTGCGGAAATTTAACAGAACACGACCCTTGCAGTATTTGTACGGATACAGCACGAGATAAATCAACGATTTTAGTCGTTGAAGAGCCAAAAGATGTACTTGCGCTAGAAAAAATTCGTGAATATCGTGGACTTTATCATGTTTTGCACGGAACAATTAGTCCGATGAATGGCATCAGCCCAGACGAAATCAATGTGAAATCACTGATTACGCGGCTTATGGACAGTACCGTTGAAGAGGTCATCATTGCGACAAATGCGACTTCTGATGGTGAAGCAACAGCCATGTATTTGGCACGAATGATTAAGCCGTCTGGCATCAAAGTGACGCGTCTGGCGCGCGGACTGGCTGTTGGGAGTGATATTGAATATGCAGACGAAGTGACATTGTCAAAAGCAGTTGAAAATCGCATGGAAATTTGATTGTGAAGTAATGACTTCGTCAATAGGCAAAAAGAGTGTAAAGCTCTTGTCTTACACGCACTTACTAGGTTAAAAAGGGGAAAAAATGAATATTATTGTGTTATTTGGTGGATTAAGCCCAGAAGCTGAAGTTTCCGCTTCATCTGCGCAGCAAATTAGTGAGCATCTTGAAAAAGCAGGTCATCATGTTGTAGCGCTGAATCTGATTGGCACTTATCAAAATGTCGAAGATTTTGAACAGCTTTATCAGCTTAAAGAAAATTTAGCAGCCGTTTCCATTGATAAAACGGTTGAAATTACCGAAAATACTCTGAAATTGGCAAAATTGGCTGACATCTGTTTCTTGGCAACACACGGTGGAATCGGTGAAAATGGACAACTGCAGGCTTTATTAGGACTAAATCAAATCAAATTTACGGGTAATCATTTTTTGAGTACGGCTGTCGCTATGGATAAGGCATTGACGAAAAAGTTAATGGACCCTGAAGAAGTTGGAATTGCCAAAGAATTTGCGGCGAATGAAGTAACTGCTGCTGATTTTCCGCTTGTCGTGAAGCCGAATGCTTCTGGTTCAAGTATTGGCGTTCATTTTCCTGAAAATATGGAAGCCTTTCGTACACTTGACTTGAATGATGTACTGATTGAGCAGCAGCTTTTCGGGCGCGAATTTTCAGTCGGTGTGATTGATGGAGTTGCTTTGCCTCCAATTGAAATTGTGGCGACAGAAGGTTTCTACGATTATGAAGCAAAATATAAACCAGGGATTGTTCAAGAAATCTGCCCAGCAGATATTTCAGAAAATATTGACAAAAAACTTCGTATCGCAGCAGAATACTGCCACAAGCAAATTGGCTTTGAAGTTTACTCACGCGCTGAATTTATTGTGGACAAAGATGAAAAAATCTGGTTCATTGAGTCAAACAGTATTCCAGGAATGACTCCAACGAGCCTGCTCCCTCAGGAAGCGGCCGTTATCGGCATGAATTATACGGAACTTTGTGAAAAAATTATTGAATTAAGTTTGAAAGCATGAAGCAAAAACTTACTTGGTAGGAGTTTTAATCTAGCAAGTGTCTGCTAATTCGCCTGCCTCTCACCACGGGGTGTCCATTCGCTCAATCTCCACTTCGTTACGAAAGATGTAAACTTCGTTTACTCTATCTGCAACCTCAGCAGTGCACCGCACTGTTGAGCTATTAAGCTGTCGATTTCACTAACCGACTAAAGTCGGAAGTTCAAATCGCAATCAGCTAAAGTCGCAAGGCGAAGTCGCTGGGCTGCGGGACAGGCGGCACTATCTCCGCTGCTACGAAAGACGAGAGCTTTGTTGAGAAAATCTGTCAATTTGACAGATTTTTTGTTAGGAAAAAATGATATAATAGCATTATGAAACTCACATTACAAGAAATTGCCCGCGTTGTTCAGGCAAAAAATGATTTGACAGTCTTGTCAAATTCTGAAATTCAT
>JAJXWC010000195.1:2516-3820 GCA_021781855.1 Bacillota bacterium
TAATATCGATTTTGACAGTCGCCAAATTACAGCAGGTGATATTTTTCTGCCCTTGAAAGCCGCACGTGACGGACATGATTTCATTGAAACTGCTTTTGCCAATGGTGCTATTGCAACGTTTTCTGAAAAAACAGTTAGTCAGCCGCACCTCCTTGTTGACGATTGTCTCGAAGCTTTTCAAAAATTAGCAAAATATTATCTCGAAAAAGAGCGACCAACAGTTATTGCTGTCACAGGCAGCAACGGCAAAACCACGACAAAAGATATGATTGCAGCCGTTTTGTCTGAAAAATATATAACTTACAAGACGCAAGGCAATCACAATAATGAAATTGGTTTACCTTATACGATACTTCACATGCCTAGCGGCACAGAAAAACTCGTGCTCGAAATGGGGATGGACCATCCAGGGGATATTGATTTTCTCTCTCAGCTTGCACAGCCTGACCTTGCGGTTATTACACTTATTGGTGAGGCCCACCTTGAATTTATGGGTTCCAGAGAAGCGATTGCTAAAGGCAAGATGGGGATTACTGCAGGATTAAAAAAATCTGATGAGCTGATTGCGCCAGCGGATTCGATTATCAATGCTTATATTCCAGAAAACCAGAAAATCACGCGTTTCGGATTGTCTGGAGAGGACATTTACATTACCAATCTTATCGAGCACAAAGATTACCTTAGTTTCAACACAAATTTTCTTGAAGAAACGCTGACTATCCCTGTTCCCGGCAAATACAATGCGACAAATGCGATGCTTGCTGCTTATGTTGGAAAATTGCAAGGCTTGAGTGAGTCCCAAATCAAGCATGCTCTTGCCAAAGTTGAACTCACGCGCAATCGTACAGAATGGAAAAAAGCAGCTAACGGTGCGGACATTCTAAGTGATGTTTATAATGCCAATCCGACAGCCATGAGACTCATTTTGGAAACATTTCAAGCTATTCCCAAAAATCCCAAAGGGCGAAAAATTGTTGTGCTTGCTGATATGCTAGAGTTGGGCGAAACTTCTCCTCAGCTTCATGCGCAAATCGCCTCCAGTTTGAATTTTTCAAAAATTGACCAAGTTTATCTCTATGGGGAAATGATGAAAAATCTTGCCAAAGTGCTCCCTAACAGACCAGTCAAATATTTTGAGAGTCTGACAGAATTAGAAAAAGCAGTTAAAGCAACCCTTCAGCCAACAGACCAGATTCTTTTCAAAGGCTCAAATGGAATGCATCTTGCCCCTGTCATCGAAAATATGCTGTCATCATCAAAATCGAATTTCGCTTAGAATTTCGATTTTTTTATAAAAAAATATT
>JAJXWC010000025.1 GCA_021781855.1 Bacillota bacterium
TCAAAATCTCTCTAAAGGCAGTATTCTTGTTGCCCACAATGCCACGTTTGACGTAGGGTTCATGAATATGAACTATTCTCGCAATAATTTGCCGATTATCACACAGCCTGTCATTGATACGCTCGAATTTGCCCGCAACCTGTATCCCGAAATGAAGCGTTACGGACTTGGACAGCTCACGAAAAAATTTCAGATTAATCTTGAACACCACCACATGGCAAACTATGATGCCGAATCTACAGGGCGCCTCTTATTCGTCTTTCTCGAAGAGCTTCGCACGCGTGATACAGGCTGGACTTCACTTCTTGAGTTGAATGACAAGCTTGTTGCTGAGGATTCCTATAAAAAAGTTCGTCCTCGCCACATGACCCTTTATGCCAAGACACAGGCAGGGCTGAAAAATCTATTTAAACTTGTCAGTTACTCTAATGTCAATTATTTTGCTGGAGTTCCGCGTATTCCACGGAGTGTTCTTGAAGCACATCGTGAAGGCATTATCGTCGGTTCGGCCTGTGAAACTGGTGAAGTTTTTGACGCACTGACCAATAAAACCTTTGAAGAAACGCTTGAAATCGCAAAATTCTATGACTTCATCGAGGTTATGCCGCCTGCACTTTATCGCGCTTTGATTGTCGGTGGCTCTTTCAAAAATGAAAAAGAATTGGAACAGACACTCAAAGACCTGATAAAAGTCGGGAAAACGCTCGGGAAACCAGTCCTTGCTACAGGCAATGCGCACTATTTGAATCCAGAAGATGCGATTTATCGTGAAATTATCGTGCGTTCGCTCGGTCCCGGTTTTGAGATTAACTGGACGCAAGGCCACGGAGAACATGCTAAACCGTTACCTTTACCAGAAGCCCATTTTCGTACAACAGATGAGATGCTTTCAGCATTTAGCTTTCTTGATGAAAAAACGGCACGCGAAATTGTGATTGAAAACACCAATCTGCTTGCTGACGAATTTGATGTCCTTACGCCTGTGCGTGATGACCTTTACACACCTGTGATGACCTTTGAAGGGGGGGAAGGCTCAGAAGAACGGATTGTGCGCCTAGCCTATGAAAAAGCGCATGAGATTTACGGAAACCCCTTGCCAGATTTGATTGATGCAAGGCTAGAGCGAGAACTCCGTTCGATTGTCGGCAATGGTTTTTCAGTCATTTATATCATTGCCCAGGAACTTGTTTTTCGTTCCAACAAGCGCGGCTATCTGGTTGGCTCACGGGGGTCTGTCGGTTCATCTCTTGTTGCGACAATGATTGGGATTACAGAGGTTAATCCGCTGCCACCTCACTATATTTGCTCCGAATGTCGTTATTTTGAAGTCCATGATGATGGTCAAGCAGGCTCAGGCTATGATATGCCAGATAAAAACTGTCCAAATTGTGGACATAAGCTTACAAAAGACGGGCACAATATTCCATTTGAAACATTCTTAGGTTTCAAGGCGGATAAAGTACCCGATATTGACTTAAACTTTTCGGGCGATGACCAGCCTTTTGCCCACTTGGACGTGCGGGATATTTTCGGAGAGGACTATGCTTTTCGAGCAGGAACGATTGGTACAGTGGCAGATAAAACGGCTTTTGGATTCGTCAAGGGCTATGCGCGTGACTACGACCAGTATTACGGGAATGCTGAGATTGACCGTTTAGCTATTGGCTCGACAGGAGTCAAACGCACCACAGGTCAGCACGCAGGCGGAATTATCGTTATTCCAAGCTATATGGACGTTTATGACTTTTCGCCTGTCCAATTTCCTGCCGATGATGTCAATGCGACATGGAAAACAACCCACTTTGATTTCCATGCCATTCACGATAATATTTTAAAGCTTGATATTCTCGGACACGATGACCCGACCATGATTCGAAAGTTACAGAGTTTATCAGGCATTGTGCCGCAGGATATTCCAATGGACGATAAGGAAGTCATGAAGATTTTCACAAGTACAGAAAGTCTGGGTGTGACTCCAGAGCAACTTAATGGTGTCACATTGGGGACGCTTGGTATTCCTGAGATGGGGACTTTTACCTCCATGAACATGATTGCCGAAGCTAAGCCAAAGACTTTTGCCGACCTTCTGCAAATTTCGGGTCTATCACATGGAACAGACGTTTGGTCTGGCAATGCGCAAGATTTGATTCGTTCAGGGATTGCTGACCTTTCGACTGTTATCGGTTGTCGTGATGATATCATGGTTTACCTTATTCACAAAGGCTTGGAAAATGGCTTAGCATTCACGATTATGGAACGAGTCCGCAAAGGAATGTGGAACAAGATTTCAGCAGATGAACGGGAGAAATACACCGAAGAAATGCGTGCGCATGATGTACCTGAATGGTATATTGAATCTTGCTCGAAGATTAAATATATGTTCCCCAAGGCACACGCAGCGGCTTATATCATGATGGCACTACGGATTGCTTACTTTAAAGTCCATTATCCGATTTACTACTATTGTGCTTGGTTCTCTATTCGGGCGACAGCCTTCGACCTTTCAGTAATGGGTGCGGGGCTTGAGACAGTTAAGGCAAAAATGAAGGAAATCAAGGACAAAGGATTTGATGCAACGAACACAGAGACGGCGCTTTACACAACTTTAGAATTGACCAATGAAATGCTTGAACGTGGCTTCAAATTCAGCAAGATTGACCTTTACCGTTCAGAAGCGCTTGACTTTGTGATTGATGGAGACACACTTATCCCACCATTTGTGACAATGGACGGTTTGGGTGAAAATGTGGCAAAACAAATTGTTGAGGCGCGCAAAGAAGGCGAGTTTTTGAGTAAAATGGAACTTCGTAAGCGCGGTGGTGCTTCACAGACGATTGTTGATGCAATGGATGCAATGGGAGTTCTTGAAGGAATGCCAGAGGACAATCAGTTGAGTTTATTCGATGATTTCTTTTGATGAAATAAACACAAAAAAATAGTGCTTCAGCACTATTTTTTTGTTTGGCTTGGAATAACAAGGGAGGAGAGGCTAAATTCGAAGCTTAGCACGCACCGCTGAATCGTAAGCAAAGCTTGTTCTTTTCTGTGGTAAAGATAGACAACTTAACAGGATGTGCCCGTTATTCTAAAATATATACACTTTTTAAAAAATGAAGTTTTTTTATTACAAATAAGACTCAAAAATCAAATTTTGCTCTGAGCCCCGATAAAAAGGTCATCATAGCCAATATGAAAGTGGAGCAAGTACTTATCAAGGACTAAATCAGAAATTTGGCTAGAGTCAATTTCTAATTCTTGAACGGTTGAAAGCGGTAAATGCAGCACTGTCGCTAGCTCTTCTTGAGAAAGATGTTCTTCTTCGCGAAGAGATTTTATTGTCATACTCATAAATAAAGTAACTCCTTTTTTATAATTTATTAGGAAATTTTTAATGCGAAAACGCATAAAATGCACGAATACTGTGCTATAATGGTCTTATGGTAAAAGATGACAAGCATACAGCAATCATTGCGCAAAATATTAAAAAGTATTTACGGGAAAATCGGATGCTTCAGAAAGATTTGGCAATGCGCATCGGAATCGCGCCTTCCACTTTGACAGACTATCTGAAACTTCGTTCGCGCCCAAGTCATGGCGTCATTCAGCAAATGGCGGATGTTTTTGGTGTGGCAAAATCTGATATTGATACAACTTATAAAACCGAAAATACCAAAGCACTTGAACGGCTGATTAATGATGCAGCTTCTTTTGAGGGTTTTCTGATAACAGATGAAGATAAAATAATGCTTTTAGAGCTTACTCGAAATTACTTCGAAAGTAAAGAATCATAATTGAGTTGATTACTTTACCAGTAGGATTTTTTCTTTTCTACTGACATTGCAATATCAAGTTACCCTTTTGCTTCGCTAGACCAAGGCAAAATGGTTGGTTCGAAAAAGTAGTAGAATGAAAGCAGAAACTAGTGTATTAAACTTCTAATAATGAGTTAGAAGTTTTTTTGTATAACATTTCACAATTTATATTGCAATATTTTAAGTTAATTGAAATGTGATTATATTATAATCCTTTTTAACTAAAAATAAAAGCTTTAATATTTAAAAATAGATAAAAATTCAGATATTTTTTTTAATATCTGAATTTTTTTGTGTTACATTTTATGATTTTCTCGTATATAACTGTATGGTAGAAAATAATGCACGAAGAATTTTGGAAAAAGCAGTGGTTGAGCAAGTTTATGATATTTATCTGCAAGCAAAAACGAACGGATATGAAATTTATTTTCGAAATGCTCAGGCGCGATTTTTGGTGAAAAAGCTAGATGAAGCGACAGGGCAGGCTTTGATTGCACATTTTAAATTTTGTGCAGGTTTAAATGTTGGTGAGCGACGGCGGACACAGTTGGGAGCTTGCTGGTATGAGCTTTCGGTGGGCGGCAGGCGTTTGCGGCTGTCTTCTGTCGGTGATTTTGAAGGTCGCGAATCATTAGTTATTCGAATTTTGCATGAAGCAGCGGCAAAATTGGACTTTTGGCTTGATGATGAACAGAGACTTTCAAAACTGATTTGTCGGCGCGGGCTTTACTTGTTTGCTGGACCTGTCGGCTCTGGGAAAACATCCCTAATGTTTGAACTGGCAAGGAGACATTTTTCAGGACGGCAAGTGATGACGATTGAAGACCCGGTGGAACTGGTGGAGGAGGACTTTGTTCAACTGCAAGTCAATGAGGTGATTGGGAATAATTATGAGGAGCTGATTAAATTGTCGCTTCGCCATCGTCCAGAGCTATTGATTGTGGGAGAAATTCGAGACAGTAGAACAGCAAGAGCGGTTTTGCGAGCGAGTTTGACAGGTCATACCGTTTTTTCAACAATTCATGCACGGTCAATAAGAGGTGTTTGGGCGCGACTTCTGGAATTAGGTTTATCGGAATGGGAGATAAAAAGCAGTTTGCAGGCGGTTGTTTATCAGCGCTTAATTGCCGGGAAAGGTTTGGTGGATATTGCCGAAGATAATTTCGAAAAATGGACAACAGCACAATGGAATAAAAAAATTACGCGTTTGGCTTCAGACGGACATCTCGGAGCTGCTGAAGTTGAGACGGAGAAAATTGAGTCTGGAAAAGCAGACGAAATTGATTCAGCTCATGGGAAATTTGCTGAATAACGGCTTTCATTTAGGAGAAGTAGTTGATTTTTTAGGACGCTCAAATTTGGTAGAGCGTGAATTTGTCTTGAAAATGCAGGCGGGCTTGTTGGCGGGACATTCGTTGTCAGGGATTTTGGAAGATTTAAATTTTTCAAAGAACGTGGTGACGCAAGTTGCGCTGGTAGATTTTCATGGAAATTTAGCAGAAACTTTGCGATTAATTGAGTTGAATTTGCGCAAAAACTTGAAAGTCAGGCGAAAACTGGTTGCAGTAGCGACTTATCCACTGATTTTACTATTGTTTTTGGTCGGGATTATGCTAGGACTGAAAAATTATTTGCTGCCTCAATTAGAAGGAGAAACAAATGGAGCAATACTGCTGGTTAATCAATTTCCGCTGATATTTTTGAGCTTGATAGGATTTTTATTGTTTTTGATTGGGTTGTCAAATTGGTTTTTTCGGCGCCAATCTGCGATTTCTGGTGCAAGATTTTTGACGAAAATCCCTTTGGTATCAAATTTTGTCAAATTGTATTTGACCGCTTATTTTGCACGTGAATGGGGGAATTTAATTGCACAGGGGGTGGATTTACGGCAGATTTGTCAGCTTATGGAAAATCAGCGAAGCCGAATTTTTGCAGAAGTAGGAAGCAAAATGAGTGGCGAATTAACAGCCGGTTTGAATTTTAGCGAAACCGTACAAAAACGCCAAATTTTTACATCAGAACTGGCACTGATGATTGAATATGGTGAATTGAAAGATAAGCTGGGCGTAGAATTGGCAATTTATGCTGATGAATGTTGGGAACAATTTTTTAGCAAAGTTGATAGAGCGATGCAGCTTATTCAGCCGGTGATTTTTATTTTTGTGGCACTGATGATTGTGCTTTTATATGCGGCGATGCTGTTGCCGATTTATTCTAATATGGGAAAGGTCATCTGATGAGAAAAAAAGTGAGAGCATTCACGCTCATTGAAATGTTGATAGTGTTGGCGATTATTAGTATTCTGATTTTGCTTTTTGTGCCGAATTTAGTTAAAGAAAAAGGACAAGTGCAAAAGACGGGGGAAGCGGCAATCGTAAAAGTGGTTGAGAGTCAGGCACAAATGTATGCGCTTGACCATGCGGATTCGCCAACTCTGGCAAATTTGCAGGCAGCAGATATGATTACGAAAAAACAGGCGGAGAGCTATGAGCATTATTACGCACAGAATAAAAATGAGACGCGGCAGATTGGAAATTAGAGCATTTACGCTGCTCGAATCACTTTTGGTATTGAGTTTGACGAGTTTTTTAATGCTGCTCTTTTCAATGAATTTAACGAAAACGGTGCATGTTGTTAAAGGAGAATTATTCGTTTTGCAGTTTGAAAATTTGTATAAAGAAGTGCAAGAGGATGCGATTTTGCTGGAACAAAATAAGGCTTTAACTGTCAAAAACGGACAGTTGTTATATGAAAATCAGGTAATCACCGTGCCAACAGAAGTAGAAATGAATGATTTCATTTTTACATTTGATAAAAAAGGTGGAAATTCGAGTTTGCAGAAATTTCAAATTTTTATGCCTTATGAAAAGAAAACGATAAGCTATCAGTTGGAGATTGGGAGTGGAAAGTTTAAAAAGAAAATCAGTTAGGGCCTATTTACTCCTAGAAAGTCTAATTACATTGGCACTGCTAGGAATTTTGACAATGATTATTTTGGCAGAAGTGGTACATGCACGTCAAGCGACAATGAGAGAAAATCAGCAAATTGAGGCACTAAATGTAGCGAAAATGGCAATAGATAGTGATTTGACAGAACTGTCAGCGAATGGCGCAGTCATAAAAATCGTGGAAAATAAGAAAAATTTGTTCATTACGAATCATGGAGAGGAGATTTTGCGACTTGAACTTGAAAATTAAGGCATTTACTTTGCTTGAATGTTTAATTGCTCTGTTGGCAATTTCAGGCTCGGTGCTTGTGATTTCGGGTTTGACGACACTCATGCAGAAACAAATATTAGCAGAAAAACAAAATATGCAGAAAGATTGGCAGATTTTTTGTGAGCAGCTTTGCAGAGAGCTTTCTGGTGCAAAATTAGATAAAGTTGAAAATAATTTTTTATATGTAAAAACAGAAAAAGCGTTGCGCTTTGGCTTAGTCGGTGAAAATTTTCGTAAAACAGATGAAAAAGGCTTGGGTTATCAGCCGATGCTCCATCATTTGACAGCTACAAAAATCAGCGAGTATGCAGGTCAAGTGGTGATAAAAGTAAATTTTGAACAGGGGGAGGAGCGGGTATTTTATTACAAATTTTCAGGCGGCAAGTAAGTGGAGCAATTTTAGTTTATGTTTTAATGCTTTCATTGATTTTTGGACTTTTACTGCAATTTTACCTGCAAAATCAGCTAACAGCCTACAAGCAGCAGATTTTGCGTAAGGACAAATTGACCGCAGAATTAATGGTAAATTTGACAGAAAAAGCACGGACCGAAAAATCAGGCACCGTACGATTTGACAAAGGAACAGTAACCTATCAAATGTCAGATGTTTCGTCAAATCAAATAGAATTTGAAGTATATTTGACAAATGGAAAAAGAATACATTTTATCTCAGCAGTGCGTACTAATCCTCCCACCTCTAAGGCGGCGGAATAAGCAGCACTATCTTCGCAGCCTTGCTCTCTTTATCCGCATATCAAAGATGTGAGGTTATGCCCTAAATTCAGCGGGAGTTGAAACTCCCACTGAATAAGTCTCTGTTTCATCAAAAATAGATAGTTAACCAGTTGACATTATTTTGCTTTTAAGATATAATTAACCAGTAAACAAAATGAGCCATCTATTCTGACCAGATGCCCTTAACATCATAGGGAGGATGAACGGCTTTAGACTGCGGAGCTAGGGCTGCTTTTCTCGGAAGGAGGCAGATACTAGCTAAGTTAAAGGAGGCAAGACAAGTGAATTTGGAAAATCAAATTGACCAATTTCTCGGACAAATCATGCAATTTGCAGAAAATAAGCATGAAATTTTACTTGGAGAATGTGAATCTCAGGAAAAATTAACAAGTACACAAGAGCATATTTTAATGCTTTTATCTGAAGAGGTATCAACCAATGCCCGGATTTCTGAGCAGCTCAAGATTTCGCCAGCAGCAGTAACTAAAGCGCTGAAGAAATTGCAAGAGCAGGCGCTCATCATGGCAAGTAAAACGGCGAATGACGAACGTGTTGTATTTTGGAGCTTAACCGAAAAAGCACTTCCAATCGCACGTGAACACGCTTTGCACCACAAAAAAACGTTGTCTGCCTATCAAAAATTGGCAGATAAGTTCAATAAAACAGAGCAAAAAACAATTTCGGAATTCTTAAATTTGCTCATGGAGGAATTTGAATGAAAAAATGGATTTTTTTACTTGCGCTTCCTGCTCTTTTTCTGCTTACAGGTTGTCAAAAAACAGCAAGTAAGCCAGAGATTGTAACCACTTTTGAACCAATTTATGAATTTACTAAAGCCGTTGTCGGCGACAAAGTTGATATAGAAAATATCGTTCCCGCCAATCAAGAAATCCATGAATTTGAGCCCAGCGCAAAACAAGTAGCAATGATGACCGATGCCAAAGTCATTGTTTATAATTCAAATGACCTTGAAAAGTGGGTTTTATCCGTACAAAATAATGGAGAAAAAATCGAAGCAGCCGCAAAAACAAATCAGATTTCAGGAGACCCGCATACTTGGGTAAGCCCCAAAGAAGCGATTTTGGAAGTGAATTACATTGCAGAGCAGTTAGGAAAAGTCTTTCCAGAAGATAAAACCACGTTTGATAAAAACGCAAGCGCCTATGTTGCAAAATTGAAAAAATTAGATACGGAATTTGACACACTCAAAAATGCAAAACAAAAAACCTTTATCACGCAGCATGAAGCAGTTTGATATTTAGCACGCGATTATGGTTTGAAAGAAATTGCTATCACAGGACTTGACCCGGATATAGAACCGTCACCAGCAACGCTTGCAACACTTAAAGAAGAAATGCAAAAAGCAGGCTTGCACACGGTTTATTTTGAAGATAACTCGAATAGTAAAGTCGCTGAGACTTTGGCACAGGCAGCAAATGCAAAATTGTTAGTCATTAATACTGTTGAAGGATTGTCTGATGCGCAGAAAAAAGCAGGGGATAATTATTTAACCTTGATGCAGGAAAATTTAAAATCACTTAAGGAAACGATTAAATAGCTTTAAGGAAATTTTAAGGAAGTGAGCATATAATTAAATTCTTCCTAAAAATCTTTTCATAAAACTCCTTGAAGCTCTCGTTCGTTTTGGACGAGAGCTTTGTTTTTGCTTGAAGCACGACTTCAAAATTAGGAATAAAGTATAAGCCACCTCTAAAAACTCAGAAATTCCGAATTATCTCCGCTGCGCTACGCTGTCCGTGCTCGCTAAATCAGCAAGCTAACAAGTCGCAGTGGCTGGCTAAATTTTCCAAACTCTTCGTTGACGAAAACTTCGTTTTCTTTATCCGCAACCTTGAAGCACTGCTTCAAGTCTCCTAGGGTACAACCTGACATCAAAGATATCAGGTCACCCTGTCCCTGAAGTCTAAGCGCTAAAGCGCTAAGACCCTAGGGCTGACTTGCACCAGCACATCTTTTTCTGAGCAAGTGCAGCTTGCGAAAGCCTTCGTCGTCAGTTCTCGAGGTTGCCACTCGACTTGTCGCTTTAGCGACTTAGCGAGAACCATTGCGACTAGCCAGCTTGCTGGTGTAGCGAGCATGGATACCTGTGGTGTGGACAGCGTAGCGAAGCGGAGTGAAAAATTTAGCTCAAATTCGAAATCAGCAGTTTTTAGAGGTGCCCCATAAATTTCAGGGTGTAACCTCACAGCTGCGATATAAGGTTGCCATTCCGCCCTTGCCATCCCAGTTCAGTGATGGGGAGCAAGGCTAGGATACATCAGGTATTGCTTAAAAAAATAATAAAAAAAGAAGAAAAAAATGAGATATATTAATGTCGAAAATCTGACTTTCTATTATGACCGAGAGCCAGTATTAGAAGAAATCAGTTACCATATTGATTCGGGTGAATTTGTTACCCTAACGGGCGAAAATGGTGCTGCAAAATCAACTTTGATTAAAACCACTCTAGGTATTTTGCACCCAAAACATGGTAAGGTTACTATTTCTTCTAAAAATACGCGAGGAGAAAAATTACGGATTGCTTATTTGCCACAACAAGTGGCGAGTTTTAACGCTGGTTTTCCCAGTTCCGTCGAAGAATTTGTGATGAGTGGACGTTATCCACGGAGCGGCTGGTTTCAAAAAATGAACAAGCACGACTCAGAACACGTCAAATCAGCACTAGAATCCGTTGGAATGTGGGATTTTCGCAATAAACGTATCGGCGAATTGTCAGGTGGACAAAAGCAGCGAGTAGCGATTGCGCGAATGTTTGCGAGTGACCCAGATTTATTTGTCCTCGATGAGCCGACGACTGGAATGGACGATGTATCAAGCAGCGATTTTTACGAACTGATGCACCATGCGGCACACAAACACGGCAAAGCGGTGCTCATGGTCACACATGACCCCGAAGAAGTTAAGGACTACGCAGACCGCAATATTCATCTGTTTAAGGACAAAAACGGAAAATTTGCTTGTTTTGATTTGCATAGTGAGCGAGAAGGGCTGCTAGAGTCAGAAAAGGAACAGAGAGAACATTCTTGATTTACTGAACTATGATTTTATGCGTAATGCTTTGATGGCAGCTACGGCAATTTCGATTTTTTCGCCGCTTTTAGGAGTTTTCCTTGTTTTGCGAAGACAAAGTCTGATGTCAGATACCTTGTCGCACGTTTCTCTAGCGGGTGTTGCATTCGGGATATTGCTAGGCTGGAGTCCGACGCTCACGACCTTGATTGTTGTCGTTTTGGCGGCAATTTTTCTGGAGTATTTGCGAACGATTTATAAAAATTACATGGAAATTGCAACTGCTATTTTGATGTCGGCAGGTTTGGCTCTGGCGCTTTTAATCTTGAATTCAAGCAAAGGAGCAACAAATGTGAGTTTAGAGCAGTATTTGTTTGGCTCGATTATCACAATTTCTTTTACGCAAGTAATAATGCTGGCGGTCATGGCAGTTGTCGTTTTGCTGAGTTTCATCTTCTTTTTGCGCCCACTTTACGTGATTACCTTTGATGAAGACACCGCTTTTGTAGATGGAGTGCCTGTGCGCGCCATTTCGATTGCATTTAATATTGTAACGGGAATTGCGATTGCATTGATGATTCCTGCGGCTGGTGCACTTTTGGTGTCAGCGATTATGGTTCTGCCAGCTTCGATTGCGATGCGGATTGGAAAATCTTTTAAAGCGGTACTCGGAATTTCAGTTATCGTGAGTTTTGTTGGGTTGAATACAGGACTGATTGCCTCTTATTATATGAATACGCCAGCATCAGCAGCGATTACCTTGATTTTAATAGTGCTTTTCCTGCTCACATCGGGCGTCAAAAGTTTGGCTCGACGCTGAAATTTCAAGTAATTTATTAGAAAAAGGCTGCTGTAAAATAATTTTATGAGCATGAAGCATCAGCCGTGGCTCATTGTTATCGTTGCCGTAAAGAGAATCACCGACAATCGAATGTCCAGCCGCTGACAAATGAACGCGAATTTGATGCGTTCGGCCTGTGTCAAGTAAACACTTGACCAGGCTATTTTTTTTGAAATCTGACAGCTTTGTCAAGTGTGTAATTGCCCGTTTGCCACTTTTTGACACAATCTGTTTGCGTTTGTCATGGCGGTCGCGCCCAATCGGCTGGTCAATCGTAAGCGTATTTTGATTAAATTTTCCTTGAACAAGCGCCAAATATTCGCGGTGAATTGCATTTTGTTCGAACATACGACTGAGCACCGGGAGCACAAATTGATTTTTTGCAAATAAAACTGCGCCAGAAGTAGCCACGTCAAGCCGATGAACGACAAAAACAGATTGCCCGACCGCCGCTGCCACGTGATTTTGCAGTGCCAGCTCATCGGGCGAATTTCCGTGTGTTTTCATACCTTCAGGCTTATTTGCGATAACGAGATGTTCATCTTCGTACGGAATTTCAGCAAGCTCAGCCTTTCCCATTTTCACCGTCAAATCTGAAAAATCGTCATCGTCAAAAATCAGCCTAATTTCATCATCTTTTTTGACCAAACGGTCAAAATCAGTCAAAGGCATTCCATTCAGCAGAAAATGCTTTTTTTCCCGCAAAAAATAGCGCTGTTTACGCGGCACAAGCCAAAGTTCCTCAAGGAGCTGTGCAACACGCTGAGTCTCAAAATCTTCTGGTAAAACAAAATTAAATTCCATGAGCACCTATCCAAATCATTTATTTTGACAAATTATATCACATATTTTAAAACAGCGCAAAGTAAATTTTCTGAATAATCAGATACACGCTAAAAACAGCTTAACCACGCGTTTTTTTTTTTTTTTGAACGACATAGAAATGACATAAAATTAAAAATATTTCTCAAATATTTTGATACAAAGTTTTTGTTTACAAAACAAAGATGAAAGCGTAAAATAAAAAGAGAAAAAGGTTAAGTAAGACGACTCATATTCGCAAAGAAGCTAGCTTCTTTCTTCTCCTTGTGTAAGGAGAAGAACTTTGTTAAACAAAAAATACGTAAAAATCGTAAATTTCGCCACATATCAAATCTGATTTTCTAAGCAACATTAAGCTCAGAATTTAGTTTCTGCTTCATTCGCCAGCTTCTTAATCCGCTCAACAGCGCGCGAATTTAAAAAGTTTTCTAATTGTTGAAGTGCAAGTTCTCGAAGTTCAATCAATCGTTCACCTTGGCTCATCCCTTGCTTGATAAAAATCGCATTGGTCATTTCCAGATTTGCCATGATTAAGTTTTGCTCGATACTTGCATTATCTCGCTGATTCCCAGTCTTCTCAGGGAATTTTGCTTTGAATTCCTTAGCCGTCATGCCAAACATTGCGACATTGAGCACATCAGCTTCGCTAGCATAAGTCATCCGAATTTGCGATTTCGATAGGACTTTGGGGACGATAAATGCCTTGACCGCATCGGTATGCAAACCGTAATTGAGCTTGGCAAGGTCACGCTTGACCGACCAATCCAGCTTTTGCTGGTAGTTTTCACTTTGTTTCAGTCGTTGATATTCAGTGATGATATAAAGTTTGAATTCAGCAGAAATCCATGAGGCAAATTCTAAGGCAATATCCAGATTAGCGTAAGTACCACTTGCATATCGTCCACGCGAAGTTTTTATGCCAATTGCAGAAGTTGTTTTACACCAACGCTCTGGAGATAGCGTAAAAGCATTTCGCCCAGCTTCACTTTTAAAGCGGTCGAATTCCACCGCTTTAAAATCAGGATTATGAAGTTTTTCCCATAGACCTAGAAATTCAACGGTATCAATACGACGCATCCAGTTACGCACGACATCTCTTGGCTCAGCAGGATTCTTATATCGTGCAATATCCGTCAAACTAATAAAATCTTCATTCTTTTGAGTTAGGATGTTGACCTCAAAGCCTTTAGCATCAATCTTATTTTTCATCAAATCACCTTTCACTCCGTTTTCTCCGCCAACTTCTTAATTCGCTCCATAGCAGGAGCTTTCAGTAGATTTTCAATCTGTTTGATTGCCAGTTGGCGTAGCTTAAAGAGACGGTCGCTCTGAGCTAGTCCTTGTTCAATTAACATCGCATTTGCCATCTCCAGATTAGACATCACAAGGTTTTGCTCGATTGTCGCATTATCACGCTGATTGCCGACAAGCTCAGGATTTTGTTCTTTGAACTCCTTAGCCGTCATGCCAAACATTGCGACATTGAGCACATCAGCTTCGCTGGCATAAGTCATGCGAATTTGCGATTTCGATAGGACTTTGGGAATGATAAAGGCTTTGACTGCATCAGTGTGTAGGCCATAGTTGAGCTTAGCAAGGTCACGCTTGACCGACCAATCCAACTTTTGCTGGTAGTTTTCACTTTGTTTGAGCCGTTGGTATTCTTTGATGATGTAGAGTTTGAACTCTGGCGAAATCCATGAAGCAAACTCGAAAGCAATATCAGGATGAGCGAAAGTGCCACCGTAGCGCCCTGATGATGAACGGATTCCGATTGCGTTAGTTGTTGTTATCCATTGTTTTGGACTTATCGTAAATGAATTTGAACCAGCTTCTTGTTTAAACTGGTCGAATTCGACCAGTTTAAAACTAGGATTATTGATTTTTTCCCAAAGCCCTAGATAGACGATACTATCTCTACGGCGAATCCAGTTTTTCACGACATCAGCGGGAGCGGTGGTGTTCTTATACCGTGCAATATCGGTCAAACTAATCCACTCATCATCTTTCTGAGTCAAAATACCAACCTCAAAGCCTTTAGCATCAATCTTATTCTTCAAATTTTTTCCCTCTTTAAAAATAGTCTTACTATCCTGTACGTAAAAAGGTTAGAAAAATCACAGAAAATTTTAAACCCTTGGAATTCCAAGCGTTTAAAATGAGCAAGATTTCCGTGAATTTTAACCTAGCAGGCGCCTATAAATACGAAAAAATCATAAAATCTAGGTAGCTTATCCCAACTCATGAAGCTCACGAGTTGAGCTAAACTTCTTAAAAAATAGAAAAAATTGAGTTTGGAGCGCAAAATCGTGGCGTCTCTCAGCTCTTGCAAAGGAGTTCCCATGCGAAGTAAACATGAAAAGAAAAACGCACTATTAGACAAAGCCTTTTATCACTCGACACATGAGTACAAGCGCACGCATTTTCGCGCGTGGAAGCGGGGCAAGACTTGGGTCTATGCAGGGGCGGTGGTCGTGCTTTTTGCGGGCAATTTCGCCAACTTTGCTAATCCTGAGTTTTTGAGCGCTTTTGGCACGATTACGGCGCACGCCGCGACATTAAGCGGTTACTGGTGTTCTGGTACCCCGACAGCAACATCAACGCCTATCAGTTTTGATAACACGACGGGCATTTTGACCATCGGAACAGCAGGTACAACGACGACTGCGACGGGCTATTTGGGTGCTGCGCTTACCGCTCTCGGATTGACCGCCACAAGTGTGACCAGTATCAACTTTGTGGGACCGGTGAACGCACCGACTGGTCTTACTGCTTCTGGAACTTTCGGGACAACTAGCATGTTTGGTGGCTTGACAAATCTAACTTCTATTACAGGAATTGTTCAATATCTTAACCTAACGAGTGGTGTGAATATTAGTTATTGGTTTTCTAATGATACAGCCCTTCAAACGCTAGATTTAAGTAATTGGAATGTCTCGAGTGTGAATGCTTTTAATAGTTTATTCCAGGGAGATAGCGGTCTGACTTCCCTCACGCTGACAAACTGGAGTTTTCCTCTTGCTGAATCCAGCGCATTTGCTTATCAGACGCAATCAATGTTCAATGGTGTATCAAAGCTAACAACTCTTGACCTCTCTTCATGGAAATTTAATTCAAACAGTTTTTACCGTTACGACTCTATGTTTGCTGGCATGTCTGCTCTACAAACGCTAAATCTGACAGGCTGGAGTGGGAAAGCTAGGGACGTGTCCTATATGTTTAATAGTGATAGCAATCTGACATCACTACTTGGTGGCATCAACAATACCAACGGCGACACGACACCTTTTGATGTTTCGGGTAGTGTCAATTTTCGGCAGATGTTTCAAGGAACAGGTCTATCCAAAATTGACACGACAAACTGGGCATGGGCAAGCGGCAGCGCTCAACCCGCCGCCTCGATGAACCAAATGTTCTCCAACTCCGCCAAACTTGCGCAAGTCATCGTGCCAAACTGGAACGTGCAGAATGTTAATGACTTTACCTCTATGTTCCAAACAACAGGACTGACCAGCCTTGATGCCTCTCAGTGGGTCTGGGGGACTGGACCTACAGCAAGTATGCAGTTGATGTTTTCTAACGATACTTCCCTGACTACGGTAAACACGACAGGCTGGCAGACGCAAAATATCACATCGATGAACAACCTGTTCGCAGGCGATGTCAGCCTTGGCTCAATCACAGGAATATCTGCATGGAAAGTCGGAAATTCTACCAACTTCGTCGGATTCTTGAATATGGGAATAGCGAGTTCAACGGGAGTATTGCCTTCTGGAAATACGGCAATGACGGGCACTCTTGACCTGAGCGGCTGGGGCTTGGGGGCAACCGCTACGTCGCTTGACTTGCGCCAGATGTTTTCGGGCATGAGAGGACTGACTGGTATCAATATGTCGGGCTGGAATACATCGAAAAGCACTAGTTTTTACGGTATGTTTAACAGCATGACGAGCTTGACAGGAAGCAGTGATACAGCTTTGCCTGGTCTCAGTAGCTTTAATGTTACAGGTGCCACAGGAGATGGAAGTTCCGGAACTAATAATAACAGTTCTTTCGGTGGGATGTTTGGCTATACTAATCTGAGTACCCTCAACCTCTCTGGCTGGGCACCACCAGCTGGGTGGACTGCAAACGTCAATACAGGTGCGCTAGGAAATGCAGGTTTTGTCAGCGGGGACAATCTACTCTCCACCATCACTATCGGCTCTGGTATCACAGCTCTGGGTGCAAGTGCAGGAGTTCGCACGCTTGCCGCCAACCAAGCTTGGCAAAGGGTCGGCACAGGCACAGTGACAAGCCCGACGGGACCTCTCATCGGCTCGTCTGCTACGCTGATGGCTTCGTCAGCGCTGGTGCCAGACACTTATGTGGTTGTCAACACGAGTCAAGGCACGATGAACTTCGCCTACGGCGCAAATGTAGTTAATGGCGCAAGCAATCCTGCGCTGTCTGGCTTTACGCTCCCTGCGACGCAGACGCTGTCAGGCGCTGTGGGTAGTGCGATTACTTATCCGAGCTTGCCCGCAGCGCCCGCAGGCTTCACATGGAATATCGCGCTTTCAGGCGGTGCGACGGGCAACTACGTGGACGGCACAACCTCAGCTTATAGTCAGATGCAGACGGCACTGCCCCTTTTCCCAAGTACGAACTTCACGGCAAACTGGACACTGAACGCCAACACACAAACAGCAACCTTCACCTACGTCTATCCCAACGGCACAACGGCGACCGCAGCACCGAGTGAAACAGGGCTGACAGGAGCTACACCAGCCACTCCAGCAACACTAAACAGTCTGCCAAATGGATATGGTGTTTTTTCAGGAAATTCTATTCAAGGTCCAAATGGACAGTCGTACTCAACACTTGCTGCCGCCCTTGCTGCTAATCCCTATAATGCAAGCAACAATAACTTTAAAATCAACGTATCCCTAAATTACGGACCCGCAGGTCAAACCATCATCACCTATAAAGGGGACACAAACTTTAACTATGTTCCAGTAAATTGGTCGGGTGCATACCTGTGGCCCGCTCAATATCAGACAGGCTACAATCAGACATCGGCTCCAGTTTGGAATGCTACAACAAAACAATGGACATATAGCGGGACATGGTCAGATGCATACAGCACGATTAATTTTACCTTTACTTCGACGTTAAATGCTGATGGCTCATGGACTTATGGAAATAATTGGACCTATGCGAATGGTGGTGGAGGGAGTGGTTCCGCCAGTCAAGGAACAGACATTGTCATCCAACCGACATCACTCAATGCAAAGACCACGGTCACAAAGCCCAACACTCAAATCAAAATCAACAATCAATACACCGTCCCAACAGCCACGGTCGGTACTGACAGCCTTGTCAGTACGTCTATCGGTGCACTGACGCAAAGTCCGACAGGCTCAAATGCCACGATTACCTCAAACGCGGACGAGACGATTAACTTCTCGGCAAGCAGGGCAGGATTGGGCACTTTCCCAGTAACCTAT
>JAJXWC010000196.1 GCA_021781855.1 Bacillota bacterium
ATCTGACTAGAAAAGTCTGCATCGCGCAAGCGTCGCACCATCAAAGACAACCACGGGATAAAAATCGCTAGCATATAGACACTTATCAGTCCGCCCCAAATCATCGGAAAAATCCCCAAAGGACTATTACCATCAATTCCGTGGTTGAAGTCTCCACCGAATAGTGCCGCAAAGTAGAGGATATTAACCAGAAAACCGCCACCAGCGAAAAGGATGGTCCACAAAACATTCCACCAATAATCAGTCCGTGTTGCCCGTCCTGAAAAATTAATATAATTTTTCCAGAAATTCTTATAAGCTGTAAGCATCATGAAATTCCTTAGTTAAGATGTGAGACTTGCTATTTTAAAGTATGCTTTTGGACATATGATGAGAATGAACAGCGGAGTGCAGCACCCAAGTTATCTATTTTCTAGCTTCAAGGAAGGAGAACTCAATTTTGTTTTATCAGTTTTCTTCCCATTTTTTAAATACTAAAACAGCATTGTGTCCACCAAAACCAAAGTCTTGGGAAAGTGCATAAGTGATATTGGCAGCTTTGCCTTCTCCGAGTACGACGTTAATCGTCATTCCTTCGTCAAGTTCTGTTGTGCCTGCATTTACTGGTGCATATTGATTAAGGATAGACTGCAAAGTCGCAACGGCCTCAATACCACCTGTACCACCGAGTGCGTGACCGTGAAGCGCTTTTGTCGAGCTGACAAGTGCCTTGTCGCCAATGACATTGTGAATAGCAGCCGCTTCTGTTTCTTCATTTGCATGGGTAGAAGTACCGTGCGCATTGATATAATCCACTTGTTCAGGTGTGATTTCAGCTTCTTGAAGCGCCAATTTCATTGCATTTTCTGCACCTGTTCCTGATGGTGTTGTCATATGGAAAGCATCATTTGTACAGCCGTAGCCGACGATTTCTGCTAAGATATTCGCACCACGTGCTTTTGCGTGTTCAAGGCTTTCCAAAATCAAAACGCCAGCACCTTCTCCCATGACGAAACCATCACGATTTTTGTCAAATGGGCGACAAGCCGTCAGAGCATCTGGATTTTTTGACAAAGCTGTCAAATTGGCAAAGCCAGCAATCCCAAGTTCACAAATTGCTGCCTCTGTTCCGCCTGCAATCATAGCATCTGCATAGCCATGTTTGATTTCACGGAAAGCTGAACCAATCGCATTGGCACCTGCCGCACATGCTGTCACTTCAGCACGAGATGTCCCTCTAGCACCTGTACGGAGCGCAACATTTCCTGCCCCCATATTGGCAATGGCAAGTGGCACATAGAGTGGGGTTACTTTACGAGGTCCTTTAAGTAAAGCCTGCGAATTTTTTTGTGATTGCTCCAAACCGCCAATCCCTGAAGCCATGATACAACCAAGACGGTCATAGTCTGTATTTTCCTCGTTAATACCTGACATTTCCATTGCATCTAACGATGCATAAACGGCGTATTGGCTGAACAAGTCCATACGACGTGCATCTTTTTTCTCAAAATATTTATCAAAAGGAAAATTTTTGACTTCCGCAGCAACTGAAATTCCTGTCGCTTCAGCATCAAAATGTGTAATCGGACCGATTCCTGTTTTCCCTGCTTTAAGACTTTCCCAGAATTCTTCTGGCGTGTTGCCAATGGCGCTTGTCACGCCGTAACCTGTGATGACTACTCTATTTGTCATATTATTTATCCTTTTCTATATCTTTTTCATGAACCGCAAAAACATCCAATGTGGGAAAAAACTTTATGTCATGTGATAGAAGCTTTTTGTCTCCGAACCACTCTACCTCGAATCCTAAAATGGGACTTTTATAGACTTCTAAGATTATCCCTTTCGTCCTCTTTGATACTTGGACTGATAAATCTCTTGCAGCGATAACTCTTTCATATTGAGCAAACATTTTACATTGCCATGCCGCCGTCAATCGTCAACACTTGCCCCGTCATATATTCTTGCTCGGCAAGATAGGTCGTAACAGTTGCAACTTCTTCTGCTGTACCAAAGCGTTTCATCGGAATCTGCGCCTTCATAGCATCTTTGATTTTATCGGCAAGACCTGCTGTCATATCCGATTCGATAAATCCTGGTGCTACCGCATTGACACGGACATTTCTTCCTGCTACTTCACGTGCAATCGACTTCGTAAGTCCAATCAATCCTGCCTTTGATGCTGCATAATTAGCCTGTCCAGCATTGCCAATCAAACCGACAACACTCGAAATATTGATAATTGCACCTTCACGCGCGCGTGTCATGGGTTTCAAAACAGCCTGTGTCATATTGAAAGCCCCTGTCAGATTAATTTTCAAAACGGCTTCAAAATCATCTTCGGTCATTTTCAAACTCAATCCGTCACGTGTAATGCCCGCATTATTGACTAGAATATCAACTGAACCGAGCGTTGCCACCGCTTCTTCAACCATCCGTTTTGCATCCGCTCCATTTGAAATATCGCCTGAAATACCAACGGCTTTCACGCCAAGTGCCGTAAATTCTGCGAGCAATTCGTCTGAAATCGCTGAACGACCATTGATGACCACATTTGCACCTTTTTGCGCAAATTGAGTCGCAATCGCTTTTCCGATTCCGCGCGTTGAGCCCGTGATAAAGACGTTTTTATTTTTGATTTCCATTATTTTTTCTTTCTGTATTTGACGAAAAGTGCCGCTCCATAAACAATCAGAATGACCGAATAAATCCACGAACCTGGAATTTTATGCCCGACACTCATGACAAGTACACCGAGAATAATCATGAAAAGACCAACAGCTGCGAGATTTATCTTCATTTTTTCTTCTTTTCGTTATTTCTGTCGCCCTTCATCATAGTAAAAAATCCAACGAATACGACTGCTACGGAAATATACCAAGGCGCTGTGTTGGACTGAATAAAAATCAATCCCGCTCCCCCCAACAAAATGAGCGCAATGCCTAAATTCTTCAGGTTCATTTTTTGCCCTCAATGAAGCTTTCAAAACTAGCAAAATCTTCAACATTGGTAAACACAGCTTCTTTGTCAATTTTCTTGATAAATCCTGAGAGAACTTTACCAGGACCAACTTCAACAAACTGCGTAGCTCCAAGCTCCTGCATCGTTTTTACCGATTCATAAAATCGAACAGGTTCCATGACTTGCCGAGTCAAAAGTGCTTTGATTTCATCATTTTCCATGACCTTCGCCGTTGTGTTCGAAATCAGCGGAATTTTGAAAGTATCAAATTTGATGTTTTCAAGCTCTTCTGCCAATCTCTTGCTTGCCGGTTTTAGAATTGCCGTATGGAATGGACCCGAAACTTTCAATTCAATCAGACGTTTTGCGCCTGCTGCTTTGAGCAATTCGACAGCAGCATCAACTGCTACAACTTCGCCGCCGATAACAATTTGCCCTGGCGTGTTATAGTTGGCTGGGCTGACAATTCCATGTTCGCTTGCTTTTTGGCAAATCTCTTCAATTAGCTGAGCGTCTGTGTTCATCACAGCAACCATTTTTCCCGAACCTGTCGGTGCGGCTTCGGTCATATATTGCCCACGTTTAGCAACCAGCTTGACAGCTTCGTCAAAGGACAAACTTCCTGCCGCTACAAGCGCCGAATATTCGCCAAGACTAAGTCCAGCAACCAAATCTGGCGTTACACCATTTCCAGCCAATAAACGCAAAATGGCGATAGAGGTTGTCAAAATTGCTGGTTGCGTATATTTTGTCTCATTGAGTCTCGTTTCATCATGGTCAATGAGTGCACGTAAATCATAGCCTAAAAGCTCACTTGCACGGTCAAAAGTCGCTTTGACAATCTCAAATTTGTCATACA
>JAJXWC010000197.1 GCA_021781855.1 Bacillota bacterium
TATCAGCAATGTTAAGCAGACTGTTGCGGCTTCAGCCGCTTACAGGTCGTTTAGTTTGTTCACCTAGAGGTTGTGCCCTAAATTTAGTGGGAGTTGAAACTCCCACTAAATAAGTCTCTGCTTCATTTTTGACCAATTTATCAAATCCTATTTTCGTCGCCCAATTAAACGTGAAAGCCCCAAAACCCAGGTAATAAAGGTCAGTGCCAGCGAAAGCATGAAAGCAACATGCATTCCTTGTAAGAAGACATCAGGCTTGTCTGCAATGTAGGTCATAACAGGTTTTCCAAGAATTTGTGACATAGCGAAGAAGAGCATAATTGTTGCTAGCGAGGTTCCCAATACAAATGCTACATTTCGTGCCAACGAATTGACAGAACCCGCAATGCCAAGATATTTGCGCTCAACTGTTTCCATGATGAGTGCATTATTTGGACTTTGGAAAATTCCCATTGCTGCGCCTTGTACGAAAAGTACAACCGCGACCCACCAAGGCGAAGAGTTCGGCGTAATCAATAGATAACCAATTTGGGAAAGAACGATACCTGTAATCCCGACAAAAGTTACGATTTCCTTGTCAATTTTATCCGCTGCGGTTCCTGCTAATGGACTAAAAATCAGCATGGCAAGTGGATAGCACATCATGAAAAGCCCTGCAACACCAGGAGCATACGCCCGATAATCCTGCAAATAAAACGGTAGCAAAATACTTGAAAACATCCCGACCGTAAAATTAAGTAATGCCATAATCAAACTCAACGAGAACAATTTCGACTTGAAAATACCTAAATCAAGTAACGGCTTTTCTTTTCGCTTTTCAGTAAAAATGAAGCTTATAAATAGAATAACTCCAAGCGCCGTAGCCCCAAGAATAATCGGATTGGTCCAGCCTAAAGTCATTCCAAAATTTAATGCTAAAAATAGTAGAACAATCACTCCTGTCATCTGCGAGCCGCCAGCAAGGTCAACGTCAGATAATTTACCTTGTCCCTTATCCATCGGCAGCGCCCGATTGCCAAAAATCCACGCAATAATGCCAATCGGAACATTAATCCAGAAAATATAATTCCATGAAGCAACTTGTAAAATCAGTCCTCCAAGGGCAGGTCCTGCAATGGAACCTACTGATACAAAAATTGAATTAATCGAAAGTGCTCGTGCTCGTGATTCTGGCGGAAAAATCTGTGCCACAATCCCAAAGCTCGTTGCCATCATCATTGAGGCTCCAATCGCCTGAATAACGCGGGCAATAAGCAAACCCGATAAGCCAAATCCAAGATTTAAGCCCGCTAAAAATGAACCTAAAATAAAAATTGTCCAACCGATTTTTGTCACTTTTGCTTTCCCGATAAGGTCAGCTAACCGTCCAAAAATCAAAATAATTGCCGAAATCACAATCAAGTAAACCGTGACAACCCAAGTAATTTGCGAGGTTGATGTATGCAATTCGCGCGACATGGTTGGCAGTGCAATATTGACAATCGAACCGTCCAATGTGGACATGAAAGTAAAAATTCCAATCGCAATAAGGGCTTTAACTCTGTCTGACATTTTTTTCCTTTCCACGACCAAATAAGTATTCGATAACAAGCTAAAATTGTTTTACAGACACTTACAGAGTCTTCTCCTTTGTGGTCTAACCACATTTTCATATTTTGTAAATTTTGTTATTTGTTTAACACCGTTAGTTATTATACGCTCTGAAATATCTTTTGTCAATCATTTCAACCTAGTCTTCTGTCTTTCTAGGCAACGAAACAAGTGCCATTATCTTTGAAACTTCACTGCGATGGAAGCTCTACTTCATATGCTCCTGATGTCAATGGGAAAGAAAAACCGCACTGATGGAATAATCTCTACAATCAGACTGAAAAACTCCGCCTGAGCAGAGTTCTTTCACAACAAGTCAGCAAATTCATCTGTGGACTGTCTATCCCAATTTTCACCCGTGATTGTTGTGACCATAATCCCTGATACAGCACGATTTACAAGACCTTCTACATCAAATCTTTTTTCGTACTGCAGACAATTTTCCAATTTAGGATTTGTTTTCGGTGAAGGCGGTGCGAACACCGTGCAACAATCTTCAAATGGCAAAATTGACAGGTTAAATGTATCAATTTTTTCAGCGATTTCGATGATTTCGATTTTATCCATCGTTACCACGGGACGAATGACAGGCGTGTTTGTTACCTCATTGATGACTGCCATTGAGCCAAGCGTTTGACTAGCGACTTGTCCGAGGGATTCGCCGTTGATAATCACTTTACCGTGACGTTCTTCCCGAATACGGTCAACCACACGCATCATAAAACGGCGCGTCAACGTCATCAAATAAGCTTGCGGAGCTTTTGCTTTGATTTCTTCTTGAATTTCAGTAAAAGGAACTTCAATAAATTGAATGGCTCCACCAAAAACAGTTAATTTCGCTGCTAAATCTTTTGCTTTTTTAAGCGCACCTGGTGAAGTGTACGGAGGACTCGCAAAGTGAACAGCCTCAATCTCCACACCACGTTTGAGCGCCAGATAGCCAGCTACAGGGCTGTCAATTCCACCAGACAACATCAAATGCCCCCGTCCTGCTGTGCCGACAGGCATTCCACCCGCTCCCTTAATCGTTTCATAGCTCAAATAAATGGCATCTTCGCGAACCTCCACACGAAGTGTGATGTCCGGCTTTTTCATCTGAACCTTTGCATAAGTAAAGTGGTCGAATACGGTATCACCAAGCGCAAGATTAAGTTCCGTCGAATCCAGCTCAAAAGTATGGTCGGCTCGTTTAGTCGCAATTTTAAAGGTCATTCCCTCTTGGTAAATCTCGTTAAAAAGTGCTACTACTGTATTTGACAACTCTGTCAAATCTTTTTTCACTTTGATAGACGGCGAAAAATTCTGGATTCCAAAAACTTTTGTCAGCCGCCATGAAACTTCCGCATAGTCTGCCCCATTCAACACAATGTGGGCACGGTCACGCACGGCTGTAATTTTTAATTCCGTCAAATCTGCCAGCACTTCCCGAATATTTTTCGCCAGTCGATTGATGAAAAAGCCGCGATTTTTGCCCTTTGTTGAGAGCTCGCCGTAACGTACCATAATTTCGTCGTATTTTACCATGTTTCCCCCATCACTTTTTATCTCAGCAGTGCGTGCTAATCCTCCCACCTTTTAGGCGACAGGATAAGCAGCACTATCTCCGCAGCTTTGCTGCTACGCTGTCCATCCTCGCTACGCTGCTAAAGCAGCTAGTCGGAATGGCAATCTCGAATTTCGCTTGACTTCTGGGACAGGGTAACCTCATATCAAAGATGTGAGGTTGTACCCTAAACTTGGTGGGAGTTGAAACTCCCACCAAGTAAGTCTCTGCTTCATCTTACAATTAATAGAGCATCCGATTCGCCACTGAAATCAATGCGTTCAGCGCCGTAATGTCTTTTAACTTCGTCGAATTTTATCTTATTTTTTTGTCATTTTAATCAAGCAAGTGCCTACTTCCCCCCTTTGAGCGATGAAAGACAAGAACTTCGCTTGAGTAGCAAAGGAAGGAACTTCCTTACTTATGAAATAATCACTTCAAGTTTCAATCCGCTCAACTATTATACCAAAAATTCAAAGAAACTTCCGTCAAACCGACGGAAGTTCTTAAAATTGGTCCTGATAAGGCAAGCCAATCAGCTCAAATGCACCAGTTCATCCATTTTTTCCCAGACAAATGGCGTATGGGTCGCAATAATCACCGTTGATTGCTCACTTAG
>JAJXWC010000026.1 GCA_021781855.1 Bacillota bacterium
CTATTTTTTGCTATAAACGAAACTTGCCTTCATCATAAAAAAATTTATATCAGAAGATTTAAGACCATGTTAAGATAGTTTTATCATTTATTTATGGAGGACTTTTTATGAGAACGTCACTAAAATTCACATTTGCTGTACTTTCGCTTTTTGCTGTTGGAACTTTAGCAGCTTGTGGGAATTCAGCGGCTTCAAATTCTAAAAATTCTAATAAGACATCAATCGTGATTGCCACTGATGGCTCTACAAAACCGTTTGATTATACAGATGGACAGGGGAATTTGACAGGTTATGATATTGAAGTTGCACGTGCTGTTTTTAAAAAATTACCCGAATATAATGTGAAATTCCAAGTGGTTGATTTTTCAGGAATTGCACCGGGAATTGATAGCGGACGTTATCAAATGGGGGCAAATGATTTCGGTTGGACAGCACAAAGAGCACAATCTTACAATTTTTCTTATCCCTTATCAAAATCGAATAACGCTGTACTTGTGAAATCAGGAACTTACCACAGTTTGGCAGATTTGGCAGGAAAAAGTACGATTGGCAATCCAGCATCAAATTATACAAAAGAAATTCAGGACTGGAACACAGCACATCCAGACAAAAAAATCATTCTTAATTATTCATCTGACAGTACTTCAATTAATACACGTTTTCTTCAGGTCGAAAGCGGGAAAATTGACTTCATGCTCTACGACAAGATTTCTTTAGAGAGCAGCATAAAAGACCAAGGATTTGGCGATTTGAAAATCGAAGATATTAACGATAACACAGGGGACCCGCAACATGACGGATACGAATATTTCTTATTTGGAAAAGATGCACAAGGTCAGGAATTAAAAACGAAAGTTGACAAAGTACTCGCAGAGCTTCAATCTGATGGCACCCTTGCGAAACTTTCTGAAAAGTATCTCGGTGGCAATTTTGTTCCGAAACCAGAGATGTTTAAATAAGCCAAGGTCTATTTTGTAAGAGACCACTCGGCTCGTCGATAAATTAGGCACTGAATATCATTCCGCAAAATAACTAGATTTTGTGGGATTAGACTCCTCATTTCTCTAAAGAAATATAGAATGAGGAGAAGTTTCTTCGTTTGTGGCACGAGGGGCGGAGATAAAATTGTTTTAAAATCTGTTTATCTGCATAATAAAATACAGATACTCGTTGAATTACAGAGGAGGCTGTGTGAGTGCTTGAACGGCAGTTTCTTGCCATAAAGTGCTTGCTGAGCTATAGAAGGAAAAAAGATGACCCAACCCATTATTGCGATTTCCGCAGGTAGTTTAAATAAATTTTCTAACATCACTAATCATAATTTTGCTCAATTTGCTCCAAAAGAGCTAAAGGAAGCCGTAATTGCAGCAGGTGGAATTCCTATTATCTTGCCATTTCCAGAGAAAAGTGAGCAAGCGTCAGAACTTGCGGAAAGAGCGGTCGGTCTGTTTGACGGATTGATTTTCCCTGGCGGACCCGATATTGACCCGACTTTTTATCATGAGGTAACAACTGCAGAGACAGGGCATACAAATGTTGCACAAGATACTTACGAAATTATCTTAGCGCAAAAAGCGAAAAAAGCGGGCAAACAAATTTTTGGCATTTGCCGAGGAATGCAGCTCATCAACGTTGCTTTTGGCGGAAATCTTTATCAGGATTTGGAAACGCAAAAAGTAGGGGAAAAGTTGCTGCAACATCAACAAAGCCTGCCTGTCGAATTTCCATCACATGATGTCGATTTTGTGAAAACAAGCGAATTCTACAAGATTTTTGGAGAAAAAGCTCAGGTTAATTCGCGCCATCATCAAGGGCTCAAGAATGTGGCAGCGGGATTTACGGTAGTTGCGCAGGCAGGAGATGGTGTTATTGAAGCTATTGAATCTACTGATGGTTTGGCAGCAGCGGTGCAATGGCATCCAGAGAACATGTGGCGCACCGATAAAAAACAGCTTGCCTTATTTGAAAAATTTGTGGAAAAAGCCGCACATCAAAGTTGATGAAGTCAATCATCAACAATTTGACAGCTATTGAAGTAATTGCTTCATCAGCGAGAAATTTTCACCCTCACTGCGGAAAAGGAGCATTTATTTATCTTTCGAGGCACTAAGCTTCGAATTTCGCTCGACTAAACTTGGTGGGAGTTTCAACTCCCACCAAGTAAGTCTCTGCTTCAGCAATATTACTGAACTAAATTATAGAAAGCAAGGAATTTTTATGAAACTGAAAAAAATCATCACAATAACAACCATCGCTTTAGCCAGCACCGCAATTTTGGCTGCATGCTCATCAAACAAGAGCAGTGCATCAAATGTAACAACAGTAACTGTTGCTACTTCTGCCGATTCGAATCCTTACGAATATACAATAAACGGAAAATTAACCGGCTTTGAATATGACGTGTTGCAAGCAGCAGCGAAAAATCTTCCTCAGTACAAATTTGTTTATAAGAGTTATGATGATAGTGCCTTGCTGAGCGCACTAGATGGCGGGCGGGCGCAAATTGCGATGAACAATTTTGGAAAAACAAAGGCGCGTGAATCAAAATATCTTTTCAGTTATCCAACAATGCAAGGTATTAACGCAATTTTTTCTAGTGATAAAGAAAATATCACAACGATTGCCGGACTTGCAGGCAAGAAAACAGAAATTCCAACGGGAACAAATTACGGTGATATCCTTGACAACTGGAATTCGGAGCATCCAGATAAAAAAGTAACGATTACTTATTCGCAAAGGACTTTGACTGACCGACTCCAAGCTGTATCAAGCGGTCAAATTGATTTTTTATTTGCATCGAAATCAGCAGCAGAAAATCTTGTTAAAGAACATGCGATTACGGGTGTTAAAGATACAATTCCAACAGATTTGAACCAATATCCAGAATTCAAAACCTATGGTTATTATGTTTTAGACAGTAGCCAAACGACACTGCAAAAAGCACTCAATGCTCAACTTAAAAAGTTAGCAGAAAATGGCGAACTGAAAAAACTCTCTGAGAAATACTTTGGCGATGACCAAGTACCAAGTTTGGACCAATATAAATAAATAATATGAAAAAAAATAAAAAAGTTTTAATAGGTCTCATTGTGCTCGTTGCGCTTATCGTCTTGCCGATGATTCCTTTTCTCGTTATCAAAGGTCAGTATAATTTTCATGATTTCTGGTCAATGTTTTTCACGAAAATCTTTAGCTGGACAGCCTTCCTCAGTTCTTTTCTACCGATTATTAAACAAGCTCCTGAGTCCCTTTTCATCACAGCGATTGCTATGGTTTTCGGATTGATTTTAGGACTTTTGCTCGCACTTGTTCGGCTCAATAAAATCCCGATTCTCAATCAAATTCGTGCGGTATTTGTTTCTTTCATTCGCGGAACGCCAATTATCGTGCAGCTTTTTTTGAGCTATACGGGTATTCCCTTAATCCTCAAAGCGATTAACATGAATTATGGAACAAATCTCACGGTTAATATTTTACCTGCGAGCCTGTTTGTAATTGTTGCCTTTGCACTTAATGAGGGAGCGTATAATTCGGAAACGATTCGAGCAGCTATTCAGTCGGTTGACAAGGGGCAAATCGAAGCAGCACGTTCACTCGGCATGACGAATTTTCAAGTTTTTTGGCGTGTCACATTACCGGAAGCAGCAACTGTTGCCACAGCTCCTTTAGGGAATGCCTTGATTGGACTTTTAAAGTCCACGTCACTTGCTTTTACTGCGGGTGTTGTCGAAATGACTGCTCAGGCACAAATCATTGGCGGCTCAACTTTCCGTCAATTTGAAGCTTATCTGACACTCGCCCTTGTATATTGGCCAATTTGTATCGTCTTCGAAATTTTAATTCGCTTGATAGAGCGAAAATTATCAATAAAAATGCCACTAGACAATCGCAAATTACGAACGCAAATCTCAATTTCACGCAATCCATTTGACATGACAGGAGAAGGAGGCGCAGGGCTTTAATGATTAAAATCACTAATTTAAGCAAAACATTTTCAGGCGTAAAAGTCCTTGACCAGTTGAATTTGGAAATTAATGAAGGGGATGTTGTTGCCCTCATTGGTGCTTCTGGCGCAGGAAAATCAACCTTTTTACGCTCAATCAATTATTTAGAAGAAGCAGACGAAGGACAACTTCAAATTGATGACTTTAAAATTGATTTTTCTCATGTCAATAAAAAAGAAATCCTAGAACTTCGGAGAAAAACTGGTATGGTTTTTCAGCAGTTTAATCTTTTTGAGCGTCGTACCGCATTGCAAAATGTTATGGAAGGACTGATTCAAGTCAAAAAAATGCCAAAAGATGAGGCAGAAAAAATTGCAACCGAAGAATTGGAAAAAGTTGGACTTTCCGAGCGGGCAGATTATTATCCGAAATTTTTGTCAGGTGGGCAAAAGCAGCGAGTCGGTATTGCACGTGCAATGGCAATGAAGCCACGCCTTTTGCTTCTTGACGAGCCAACATCTGCGCTGGACCCAGAACTCGTTGGAGAAGTGCAAGAGACGATTCAGCGCGCCGCAAAAAATAAACAGACGATGGTACTTGTCAGTCATGAAATGGAGTTTGTTTATAATGTTGCAACTAAGGTACTTTTCCTAGAAAATGGTACAATAATAGAAGAAGGTCGTCCGCAGGATGTCTTTCATGCACCAAAAAATAAACGTACCGCAGAATTTTTGTCGCGGCACATTAAAGTGATTACTTCACCAGTAGGGGATTCTTTCTCCCCCACTGATGTTAGTAGAACGAAAGCATAGCTTGCCATTCCGACTAGATGCTTTAGCATCGTAGCGAGGATGGACAGCGTAGTAGAAAAGCTACGTAGATAGTGCTGCTTGTTCCGTGCCTAGCCACTTCGACTTGCGACTTTAGTCGCTTAGGGCCGTGGTAAAGGGCGGGGAATTAGTAGGCATTGCTAGGTTAAAAATCTCGAAATAGGAAACTTTCTTTAATGATATCAACAGTACTAAAATTTTATCTTCAAGGTTTACTCATCTCGGCAGTAGTCGTGTTAATTTTGAGTATTATCTATGCGTTTGCTTATTTAGTTAGAAATACGGACAAGTCAAAGACAGCGAGGCGAAATCGAATCCTGGACTTAATTTTAGTTGATATTTTGACCATTCCAATTTTGAGTTTTGCGGTGGTTGGTTTACTCGTGATTTTGCGTACCAGAGGTTAGTGAGCTAATTCTTGGGAAAATTTTGGGAGTTGGGGTACAATAATTGTATAAACCTCATTAGAAAAGAGTTACAAAATGACAGAAAAAAGATATGATGTAATTATTATTGGTTCAGGACCTGCTGGCATGACAACAGCGATGTACACAGCACGCAGTGAAATGAAAACCCTACTCTTAGAGCGTGGAGTTCCAGGGGGCCAGATGAATAATACTGCTGAAATTGAAAATTATCCTGGATATGGCACGATTATGGGACCTGAATTATCCATGAAAATGGCTGAACCGCTTGAGAATTTGGGAGTTGAGAATGCTTATGGTTTCGTGACTGGAATTGAAGATGCGGGTAATTTCAAGAAGGTCATTACAGAAGATGGAACATTTGAAACAAAAGCGCTGATTATCGCAACAGGAGCTAATCATCGCAAACTAGGTGTCGCTGGTGAAGAAGAATACGGTGCACGTGGGGTTTCTTACTGTGCAGTCTGTGATGGTGCTTTTTTCCGAAATCAAGATATTTTAGTTGTCGGCGGTGGAGATTCAGCAGTCGAAGAAGCGCTGTATTTGACTCGTTTTGGACAATCAGTGACAATTATGCACCGTCGTGATGAACTTCGTGCACAAAAAATTATTCAGGAACGTGCATTTGCCAATGATAAAATCAAATTTATCTGGGATTCAGTCGTTGAGGAAATCAAAGGAGATGACCGCAAAGTACAGTCTGTAGTCTATAAGAATATAAAAACTGGCGAGCAAAAAGAGCAAGCTTTTGGTGGTGTTTTTATTTACGTTGGACTTGACCCAGTCGCTGAATTTGCTCAAAATCTAGGCATTACAGATGAAGCAGGTTGGATTGTAACTGATGACCATATGAGAACAAAGCTGGATGGTGTTTTTGCAGTTGGTGATGTTCGCCAAAAAGATTTTCGTCAGATTACAACAGCAGTTGGCGATGGAGCACAAGCAGCTCAAGAAGCCTATAAATATGTTGTTGAACAAGGATAATATAAAAAAACCAAGAATATTCTCTTGGTTTTTATGTAATTTCTAAAATTTTATGCTATAATGAAACAGGGACTTATTCAGTGAGAACTAATCTGTCCAGTGGATGAGTTAGGCTTTGAAGTGATTGCTTCATCAGTAGGACGAACTCAGAGTTTAGTGTTACTTATCCAAGTGGATTAGCACACACTTGTCAGGTTAAATGTCATTGACTCCCACTGAATTGAGGATACAATCTCACATCAAAGTAATGCAATTTTGGGAAGGAAAGAGGTTTTTAAGTGCCTCGTCTAAAATATGGAAAAAGTGATTTATAATGTTCTGATTGTTGTGATGCTGATTGTTTCGGTGCTGCTCGTTGTGTCAATTTTTATGCAGCCTTCAAAACAAGATGGTGCAGCAGATGCCTTTTCAGGAGGGACAGGAGAGCTTTTCGAGCGGCGCAAGGCGCGTGGGTTCGAGGCGATAATGCAACGATTTACGGCAATTATGATTGGACTTTGGCTTGTCATTGGATTTGCCTTGGTTGTCTTGTCAACGAAGTAAAAATGTGGGCTGGGAACAGCCCTTTTTGTAAGCATAAAATATAGGCCACCTCTAAAAACTTAGAAATTTTGAGTTTTTAGAAGTGCCAATAAGATTGAGAAAAAAATGAATATAAGACAAATTATTATGGACTATCTGCAAGATAGCCCTAAAAAATCGCTTTCTGTTGAAGAATTGTCGATTGAGCTGCATTTGAATAAGGCGGGGGATTTTAAACTTTTTGTTAAAACCTTAGCAAGTTTGGAAGCTGAGCATTTGATTCGTTTTACGACCAAAGGAAAAATTGAACTGGAGCAGGCAAAAGCGTTGTTGACAGGGATTTTTCATGCCCATGCGAATGGTTTTGGTTTTGTGACGGTTGATGGTGAGGAAGCCGATATTTTCATAGGCAAAGGTAAAACTTTATTTGCGCTTGAGGGTGATGAAGTCAAAATTGAGGTGACTAAAAATGCGAATATTTTGACTAATACGGCGGCAGAAGGCATTGTTGAAAAGGTGTTGAGTCACGATTTGCATCAGATTGTTGGAACTTTCAAGGCTTTTAATGAAGAGGAAAAAACGGATTCGGGTTTGCTGGGCTATGTGAAGTCGCGGAACAAGAAAATTCCTTATCGTTTGTATTTGACAAGTGAGGGCTTGATTCCTGCAGACAGAGATATTGTGCGTGCAGAGATTACGCATTATCCGGAAAATGATTTCCCGCAGTCGATGCAGGGAGTAGTGACGGAAATTATCGGAAAAGAGAGCGATACAGGGATTGATGTGCTGGAAGTTTTGGCTTCAATGGATATTCACTCGGATTTCCCAGAGGAAGTTTTGGCACAAACACGTGCAATTCCAGCAGGTGTAAAGAGCATGGATTTGTTCAAGCGAACGGATTATCGTGATGAGATTACGTTTACGATTGATGGCGCAGATGCGAAGGATTTGGACGATGCGGTGCACGCTAAGCGCCTATCTAATGGAAATTTTGAATTGGGCGTACATATTGCAGATGTTTCTTATTATGTGACGGAAAATTCACCGTTGGATAAAGAGGCTTTTGAGCGTGGGACTTCAGTCTATGTGACAGACCGTGTTGTCCCAATGTTGCCTGAGCGTTTGTCAAATGGAATATGCTCACTCAATCCGCGTGTTAATCGTTTGACTCAATCTTGTGTTATGGAAATTTCGCCTGTGGGGAAGATTGTGCATTATCGAATTTCTCAGTCCGTGATTAAAACAACAGAGCGAATGACTTATGACGATGTCAATCGTATGATTGCAGGGGATGAGACGGCTTTGGAGCAATTTTCTACGATTGCACATTCGGTTGAGATTATGGTCGAATTGCACAAGATTTTGGAAAATATGCGGCGTAAGCGTGGAGCGATTGACTTTGAGACAGTGGAAGCTAAAATTATTGTCAATGAAAAGGGATTCCCTGTTGAAATTAGAAAACGGGAGCGCGGTATCGCAGAGCGTATGATTGAGAGTTTCATGCTGGCGGCAAATGAAACAGTGGCAACCGATTTTGAAAAACGTGGGTTACCATTTATTTATCGTATTCATGAGCAGCCGAAGGCTGACCGATTGGCACGTTTTATTGATTTTGCTTCAACGTTTGGTTTACAGGTTCAGGGAACTTCGAGTGAGATTTCGCAAAGTGCGATGCAGGATTTCTTGCGCAAAATTAAAGGAGAGCCATATGAAATGGTGCTTTCAACAATGCTTTTGCGCTCGATGCAGCAGGCTCGTTATTCTGAGCATAATGCGGGACATTTCGGATTAGCGGCAGAAAATTATACACATTTTACTTCACCGATTCGACGTTATCCGGATTTGCTTGTTCATCGATTGATTCGCGCTTTGGATAATCCGTCTGAGAAGACGATTGAAAAATGGCAAGAGAAAATTCCTGAAATTGCTCAACAATCTAGTAATCGGGAGCGTCGGGCAGTTGATGCAGAACGTGAAGTTGAAAAGATGAAAAAAGCTGAATTCATGGAGCGTTTTGTTGATGAGGAATACGATGGTGTAGTATCAAGTGTGACACGCTTTGGCATGTTTGTTGAGCTTGAAAATACTGTTGAAGGGCTCATTCATATTTCGAGTATTAAAGGTGATTATTTTGCTTTTCAAGAGCGCGCTTTGGCTTTAGTTGGCGAGCGGACGGGCTTAATTTTCAAAATTGGGCAGTCTATTCGGATTAAAGTGGCGAAAGCTGATAAAATTACTGGCGAGGTTGATTTTGAATACATTCCATCTGATTTTGATGTGATTGAAAAGACGGCAAAAGTCAAACGGAAGCCCGAAAAACAAGGTCATTCCAGTGCAAAATCTTCTGATAAATCGGGTAAATTTGATAAAAACCACAAATCCTCTGGTCATTTTGACCGGAATAAAAAACCTTATCCTGCGGGTAAAGGTAGATTTGATAAGAAGAAATCTGATTCTGACCGTTTTGTCAAAAGTGAAAAAGCTGACGGCAAGCGATTTGACAAGAAAAAAGGAACTTCTGACGGTACTGCCAAATCTGATTTTAAGAAATTTGATAAGAAAAAAGAGGGCTACAAAGGACATAAAAATGGTGGAAAACCTTATGCAGCACGTTCTGGTAAACCAAAATTCGCAGATGGTCGCAAGAAGGCACACAAGCAATTTGATTGAAAGGTAGAAAATAATGAATAAATTGGATTTGAAAAAAACAGCACTTGTAATGATTGATTTGCAAAAAGGAATTGTCGCACGAGATGGTTTGGCACCCTATTCTGCTGCCGAAGTTTTAGAAAAAAATGAGAAAATCGCTGAAAAATTGGCAAACACAGATGCACTGATTGTTTGTGTTCACGTGAAAAATTATGGCTCGGAAGCACTCAGACCTTTGACCGATACACCTGCTATTATGCCAACGCAAGTTGCAGACGCAAGTGATTTTGCCTTTCCATTGGCTTATGATGAAACGGTCAAAAATGTTATTCATGTCAAAAAGCATAATTGGGGCGCTTTTCACGGAACGGATTTGGATGTGCAACTGCGTCGCCGTGGAATTGATACGATTATTCTGACAGGAATTGCGACAACGATAGGGTGTGATACAACGGCTCGTGAGGCAATTCAGCACGGTTATGCGGTAATTGCAGTTGAAGATGCGATGACGGATTTTCATGCACAATTTCATAAAGATGATGTGGAATACATTTTCAAACGGTTGGGTAAAGTCCGTTCAACTGCAGAAGTTTTGGAGATGATTTAATTTAGCAAGTGCGTGTTAATTCGCATCGTCTGAAAAGGCGACAGCGTAGTATAAATGGAAGTAAAGTAGGCTTCAAGGACAGAATAACCTGACATTACAGATGTCAGGTTATGTGTTAATGTCTGTAGAGTAAAATAATTGCGCTACAGAGAGTTATTACTTCAACGGGAGAATTTTGGGAGTAGATGAAGAAAATTTTAAAAACAGTTGGGAAAATTGTTGGATGTATTATTGGGCTACTGATTGTGATTGTCGGGGGATATTTGATTTACGCTTATGCGCAGTATCATCGGATTCCAGATGATGTCAAAGAGGCGATTGTTCAACCCAAAACAGCACAGGTTGAGTTGGGAAAGTCCTATAAATTTATGACTTGGAATATTGGCTATGGTTCATATCCACCAAGTTTTTCGTTTTTTATGGACGGTGGACCTGATGTAAGAGCTTATAGTAAAAAAGCTGTAATTGATGCAATGAATGAAGATATTCGCGTGATTAAAGCGCAAAATCCTGATTTCGGTAACATTCAGGAAATCGACTGGCAAGGTGACCGAAGTCAGCATGTTGATGAGCCGAAAATGGTAAGTGATGCGTTGCCACAATATTCATCTGTACTGACACAAAATTACGATTCGGCCTATCTTTTTTATCCTGTGACTAATCCGATTGGTGCTGCAAAATCTGGTATTCTGACCTATTCAAAATATCAAATTGGCCAGTCCACTCGTTATCAGCTACCGATTGAGACTAATTTTAACAAATTCTTTGACCTTGACCGTGCTTTTGACGTGAATATTTTACCGATTAAAAATTCGAGCAAGAAATTTGTGATATTTAATACTCATCTGTCAGCTTTTATTAAAGACCAAAAAATTCAGAAGCAGCAGCTTTTGACATTATTTAATAGTATGCAAAAATACGTCAATATAGGTGACTATGTGATTTGCGGAGCAGATTATAACCATGTGCTCTCTGGTCCTACACACCCCGAAATGACTTGGCTCAAAGCATTTCCAACAGCGGACTTGACCAAAGGAATGCGTGTTGTTGCACCAACCAATGCGCCAACGGTACGCTCGCTTGATGTTCCTTATGATGTCAAAGACCCGAAAAATATTTTTGGTACGATTGACGGCTTTCTTGTTTCGAGCAATATCAAAGCTTTTAATATCAAAACGATTGATAACGAATTCAAGTCTTCCGACCATGAACCTGTGGTTATGAGCTTTGAACTGACAAAATAATGAGCAGAGACTAAATTTGACGTTTGATGCCACTGAAATAAAAAAAGATTTGACCACTTTGTCAAATCTTTTTTTATAAAAAATAGCAGATATGCGCTTCACGACGATATTGGGAAATTTCATCTTGCGCTTGATTTGCTAGTTCAAAGCAGCCTAGCGCTTTGAAACTGAATAAATATTGCTCCAAAGGAACTAAATTGTCAGCGAAAGAAGCCTTGCGGAATTTACAAAGTGCCTTAAAATAGGTGAACATGGCGCGTTCGTACATATAGCAATCAGGCAGAATATGGGTATCAAGATAGGCAAAAATTTCTCGCATATCTGCACTTTTTTTGTGAAATTTTATCGCCTTTGTGCTGAAAATATTATACAATAATTCCGTAGATTAAAAATAAAGAAGTGAGAAACATGGAAAAACAACAATTCTGGAAGACCGTATTTAATCTAGCCTTACCTGTTGCGCTTCAAGGAGTTCTTTACTCGCTACTTGCTGTAGTTAATCAAATCATGGTCGGTAAGCTTGGTTCTGTTGCGGTTGTTGCGGTTGGTTTAGCTTCGAAACCACAAGGGATTTTAACTTTTGCTTTGTTTGGTCTGACTGGCGGTTTGGCGATTTTGGCGGCTCAGTACATTGGAAGTCAACAAGAGGAAAAAATTGCTAAAATTCAAGGAATGATGCTGGCTGCGGGACTATTTTTGACACTCATTTTTATTTTAATTTCACTTGTTTTTCCGGAAATAGCGATGCGCTTTTTTACAACAGATTCGCATGTGATTACTCAGGGAGTGTTATATCATCGAATGCTTGCATTGAGTTATTTTCCATTTTTACTCTTGCAAGTTTACTCAACAATATTACGTTCCGCTGGCATTGTGAGACTTCCGATGGTTGTTTCGCTTGGTGCAGTTCCTTTGAATGCTTTTCTCAATTACCTCTTAATTTTCGGAAATTTTGGCGCACCTAAGTTAAATATTGCAGGCTCTGCTTTGGCTACAACGATTGCAACTTTTATTGAAGCTGGTGTTTTACTAAGTTTCGTTTACATTAAAAAGCTCACGGGGGCATTTAAAGCAAGAGAATTGCTTAATTTTCGATATTTTGATGCTGAAATCAAGCAGCTTTGGAAATTAAGTTTGCCTTTACTTGGCGATAATTTATCTTTTGTATTGGCCGATACGGTTGGAGGCGCTATTTTTGGATTGATGGGAACAAATCAAACGGTTGCTGTAACGATTATGCTGCCAATTCAAGCGCTGATTATTACCTTTTTTGCAGGTTTTGGAACAGCGGCTTCAGTCATGATTGGACAGAACTTAGGGCGAGATGAGTTTGATTTTGCTTATCAGACGGGGAAAAGAATTTTATGGTTGAGTTGGTTTTCTCCCTTGATTTTAGGTGGAATTTTGTTACTTTTCATGAATAATTATCTAAAAATTTATGAATTAAGCAGCTACTCTTTGCATTTAACGCAACTTGTTCTGATTTTAATGGTCATTTTCGTTCCTGTTAAAGTTGTCAATATGGTCCTTGGTAATGTGCTTTCTGCTGGCGGCGAAACAAAATTTATTTTTTATATTTCTGTGCTTGGCGGTTGGCTTATTGGCGTTCCTCTTGGGTTATTGACTGCTTTCGTTTTACATTTGCCCATTGACCTTGTTTTCGTTGCAATTACACTTGAAGAAGTCGTGCGTTTGGGGCTAGGAATTTGGAAATTGCGTACACGGACTTGGCTCAGAAATTTGGTAAGATGACACACTCACTAAGCTTCGAATTTCGCTTGACACTTCATTTCTAGCTTTTCTGGATTAGTGATATAACTGCTGAAAAAACGCTTAATTGAGCGTTTTTTCAATTTGTATTTCTGAAAGTTCTTTTCCTAAAAATCAAGAGACTTTAATAAATTATATGTTTAGATAAGAGCTGATATCAAAGCGATTAGACATTATTGTGTGAAATTTTCTAAAAATAAAAGTTGAAAAAATAATCGAAATTATATATAATATTATTATCTTTTCAAAAAGGAGAAGAAAATGGAAAAAGAACAGAATTTGGAGCAATTTGGTTATACGCAAGAGCTCAAACGACGGCTCAAGTTCTCTGATTTGCTTGTTTATGGTCTTATTTTTATGGTTCCGATTGCCCCTTTTGCAATCTTCGGTTCAGTGTTCCAAGCATCAAATGGAATGATTGCTCTGGCTTACATTGTTGGGATGCTAGCGATGATGGCGACGGCGAACTCTTATTCGCACATGGCAAATGAATATCCAATGGCAGGTTCAGTCTATACCTATGTTGGGCGCGGTATGGCACGCCCTTTAGGGTTTATCGGTGGGTGGATGATTCTGCTAGATTATATTTTGGTACCTACTTTACTTTATTTTGCGGCTTCGCTTGCAATGACAGGAATGATTCCAGCAGTGCCTGTATGGGCATGGCTTTTGATTTTTGTGGCTTTGAACACAACAGTTAGTTATTTTGGAATAGAATTTACAGCAATCGTCAACAAAGTGATGCTTGTACTTGAACTGATTGTCTTAGCCATCTTTCTTATTTTAGGGATAGTCGCAATTGCTCAAGGAAAAGGACGAGGTCTTGATTTTACGGCCTTCTTTAATCCTGGGAAATTCAATATGAGCATGGTTCTTTCGGCAGTATCAATTGCAGTGCTTTCGTTTTTAGGGTTTGATGGCATTTCCACACTAGCGGAAGAAAATAACAGTGGTTCGAAGTCAATCGGGCGTTCAATGTCAGCAGCACTTTTACTTGTCGGAATACTTTTTATTGCTCAGACTTGGGTCGCTTCAATGCTGGTTACAAATCCTGACCATTTGATTTCTGCTGGTGACCCCAATGGGTTAGCCTTTTATAACATTGCGCAGTTGGCTGGCGGACATTTCCTGTTTGTCGTGACTTCAGCGGCGACGGCGATTTCTTGGGGATTTGCAAATGCTTTGGCAGCACAAGCTGCAACATCACGCTTACTTTTTTCAATGGCGCGTGACCACCAGTTGCCACATTTTCTGGCAAAAGTAGATAAAAAAAGAGGAGTACCCGTTCTAGCAACTTTTGTTGTAGCGGCTATTTCACTTGCTTTGGGACTCTATCTCAACGTACTTCCTAATGGGCTTACAGTTATTTCTACGCTTGTCAATTTTGGCGCTCTGACTGCTTTTTTGTTATTGAATATCGCGGTTGTTTGGCATTTTGCTATCAGAGGAAAAAAATTCAAAATATGGGGACATGTTATTATTCCAATAATAGGTGCCGTTATTCTGGCGTTTGTCATTATTAATGCCCACCTTGCAGCACAAATTGTCGGTCTGATTTGGCTAGTCATTGGTATTATTGCTGCGGTTGTTTTACAAAAAACGGGGAAAATGACCGACCCCACTGTGATTAAAGAAGATTAAGGAGAAGAAATGACAATTCATAAACTAAGTCCTCAACCAGAAGAATGCGCCAAAACTTTTGGTGGCTACGAAGCCGTTTTGCGTGTGAAATCTGGAGATATCATTGAGATTCAGGCACCCGACTGCTTCGGAAATCAGTTGACTTCACCAGAACAAGTCGCAAGTGAAGTCGTCAATCCTGAAATGGTTGATGCGGTCGTAGGACCGATTTATGTCGAAGGAGCAGAGGCAGGCGATATTCTAGCTGTTCATTTTATTTCGCTGACTCCATTGGGGAAATATGCAGTATCAGCTTCTTACCCTGGGTTTGGGGCGCTAAATGTGACGGATGAAACGGCACTTTTAACAACACCTTTGCCTGAGAGAAACTGGTTTTATGAGCTGGATTTGGAGCATTGGACGGCAAAATATCGTGCACGAAATTCTGACTTTGAAGTGGTACTACCGCTTGAACCGATGCAGGGGACGATTGGAGTAGCACCTGGAGGTGGCGAAGCACGTGCTGTTGTGGTTCCGCATAAACATGGAGGAAATATGGACTCTCCCGAGTTGCGAGCTGGTACAACCGCTTATTTTCCTGTCAGTGTCGCTGGAGCTTTACTTGGCTTGGGAGATGGACATGCCCGACAAGGAGAAGGCGAAATTATCGGAGCAGGACTTGAGTGTGCCATGAAAACCGTGATTGCGGTAGAGGTCATAAAAAACCAGTCAATTGACTGGCCGCGCTTTGAAAATGATGACTTTATCATGACAACAGGTTCTGTCAGGGGATTAGATGATGCGTTTCGTGTCAGTCAAAAAGAAATGGTCAATTGGGTAAGTGAACTGACGAGTTTGGATACTCTTGATGCGCTGCAATTGGTAAGTCAGATTGACTTAGCACCTGTCGCAAATATGGTAGACCCTAATTTTACAATGGTTTCCAAAGTGCCTAAAAAGTTTCTGAATGGCAAAGCTGATGTTGTGTATGGCGGGATTCATGCTCAACTAAAGAAAATTGGAGAAGCTTATAAAACCATGCGGTAATTTTGCCACATGGTTTTATAAGCTTTCATATTTGATATCACCTGGTGTCTTCTCTAAAAATTGAGCGACTTCGGTTAGTTTTTCTTCAAGTTGGGATTTGTTGAGTTGTCCCCAATACTCTATTAGAAAATTGATTTTTTGCCCTGAAATCTTGTGAGACCAACGTCCAACAAGCGAACCGTTATAGATAATCGGTGCAAGCAAGAAGCCGTTCTTTGTCCACATGAAATCAATTTTATCAGCAGGTGTGAGCCAGGTTTTATCCACATAGCCAGTCAAAAGACTGTCAAATCGGGCTGCAATAATCGTTTTGTCCGAAACCTGTTCAAAATCAAATTTGCTCATTTTGTCAAATTGACTCAAGTCCATGTTCTGCCAAATTTTTCTGACAGATGAAATTTTCAATCCGGACCATTTGACAAAATCCTCAAGTTGGGCAGGAGCAAATCCTGTCAAATAGCGAAAAATCAGTTGCTCAATCGCCTGTTCAGCAGGAATTCGACTAAAATGTTCAGCAAAAACTAAACGATAATTTTGTGAGGGGTTCGAAGCATCAAAGTAGCAAATTCCTTGCTGTATCAAGGTTTGCAAGACTGCATAAATCAAATAGGATTTTAGATTAAAGTTTGGAATTTGAGACAAAATAAGTCCTTCAACTTCAGATTTTGACAGAGATTTTTGAGTTTTCAATGCTTCAGTAATCAATTTGACAGCAGTGAGTCCATCTGATTTCTTGCCAAGAAAATATGAATGAGGTAGTTGTTCATTTTGTCGTGCGTTAATGAGTAATTCCCAATCATCATAAGAAAAAAGGTGGAGCGTCCAACGATTTGCCCAAGCGCGCACGATTTTTTCTTCCTGATAAAGTTTTGATAGGTCTGTCAAATGCAAATTTTTGGTGCGGAGTGACAGATTAAGCTCAGCTTCACGTTGGGCTTGGCTTGAGCCTGAATTCCTACTGTCTGACACACACTGTCTATGACATTTTCATTTTGAGACAAAAGTCCATGACGAGCTAAACGCTGAATGAAAATTTCGTTCATTTTCTTAATAAAATTCCAATCAAAAGAGTAATTGCAAGGCTGCTATTATATAAAACAAGGTTGCGAATCTGGTAAATAAAGGTCTCATGTTTTACTTGCTTGACCCAAAATTTTCTCATATTTCCAATCAATAAAGGTGAAATAAGCAACATCAAAAGGCACCAGATTGGCAAAATTTTAAGTAAAATAGCAAGCAGAACACAGAATGCGGCAAAACTATACATGATGACGTAAAGTCGCATAGACCAAATGTGTTTCAGATAAAAAGGCAGTGTAAAACGTTCATTTCTGATGTCTTGCTCAAGGTCGCAAATGTTGTCTGAGAGCATAACATTAAAGTTTTGGGCAAAGCACATCAAGCCGACCAATACGACCGGTAGTAGCACTCCGAAATCCCAAGTCCATGTCATTTTCCAGCCGTCAAAATGAATGAAAAAGTAGCCCTTATCATAGGAATTGATATAAAAAGCAAGGAAAAATCCGAAAAATCCTTCGCAAAGTCCTGCCAAAATTTCGCCCAGAGGAAAACGGCTGAAAGCAAACGGACCATAAGTATAAAAAACAGCGACTAGAAAACAAATCGCACCCACAGGCAAAATTGCCAAATTAGTGAGAAAAATCACGACAACTCCCACGATGATGTCAATAATAAGAAAGCTCAAACAAATTCGCATCGCGAGTCTCGGGTCAATTTGACGGTTTGAGATAATGTTCTCGCGTGATTTATATTCAGGGTCGAGCGCCTTGTAATAATCCATGAGATTGTTCCAAGCACTGACAAACAAGTTAATGGCGGCAAGTCCGATAAAAAATAACAACGTTGGTAGCCAATGAAAACTGCGAAAAGTCCAAAGAGAAAACATAATTCCGGCAAGCGGCGATAAGAGCGCCACAGG
>JAJXWC010000027.1 GCA_021781855.1 Bacillota bacterium
TTCAGCCCAAATTGCGTCATGCAGCCACACTTGACAATCTCACGCGCAAAGAGCGACATGAGGAGGGTGTAGCCGTAGTCGAGTCCTGCGTTTATCGCATTTTCCTGCTCACGGGTAAAGTCATTGCCAAACAAGGCGTTGAAATAGGTGCGGGCGGCGTGTCCTTCACGGTTAGACGGGTCGAAAGTCTCCAGACCGTTCAGCATCTCGGAGACGGAAGCGCTTTTTTCGGGGAAATTTTGCTGGAGGAGGAAACTGGCTTGATTGCGGATTTTTTGGGCAATAATACTGGTCCAGATGTCTCCCTTTCGTGCCTCCGTCCATGCGAGTTGCTTTTGTAGCTGGAGACTGGAGTCGTGCCGCCCGTAGTATGGCATGAGCTGGGCACTCGGCAGGCGCTTGTCGTCGCAAAAAATGACGACGATATTTTCCGCCATCAGCCGATGCAAGAGCATGGTCGTCAGCGCGATATCCGTCGTCTCGCAGATCAGTAGGTCAATCTCAGGCAGATAAATCTGCTCCGTCCGATCTGCCGACTTGAATATCAAATGGTTGTTTTTATAAGACAGTTTGCAATGTGCATTGACTGTAATCGTCCGAAATCCCATAGCATCATTTTAGCGCTTTTGGGCGAAATATGCTATAATAATGTTGTTGGAGGCATTCTATTCAACACGGCAAGTATCCTTTGGGTACTCGTTAAAATAAGCTATAAGCGTAAGCAAGCTTGAAGCTGGGGCGACATCGCCCTTTTTTTGTTGCAAAAAAACCACCAAAATCGTGGTTTTTGCTTCTATATCTCCAGTTGGCTCGTTGTTTTGTATGCCTCAAAATCTGCTTGATTTTTCTGCGCCAGCTCTAGGGTTTTAATCATAAAATCAAGCGTTTTGTCCACATAAGCTGCCACAAGCTGGATAAATTCATCATTACGTGCACGGCGCAGGGCATCAATATAGGCGCTTCGACTCGATTTGTCTGGCTGGATATTGATAATCGGATATTGCTCCGTCATCAGGGCAAAATTCATAAAGAGTCGACTGGTGCGTCCGTTCCCATCTGAAAAAGGATGAATAGAAACTAACTTCAGATGTGTCAGAGCTGCTTTTTCGACAGGATGAAGCTGATTTTCTGCATTGTACCAGTCCACAAAGTCCATTATTTTTTCTGAAATCACGAAAGGAGAACTATATTTTTCGTCTGGATAACCATTGGGATAGGCATCCACCGTCCGAAATGCACCCGCACGCGCAAGCTCATCGCTCGTTTTTAGAGTAACCAAGCGGTTGATGTCCCGAATATCTCTGACTGCAATGCTTTGCTTTTGCGATGCCAGATTTTCAACATAATCGTAAGCCGTACTCAAATCCAGCACTTCTAAATAGTTTTTGAGAGGCTTGCCAGAGACGGTCAAGCCGTTTTCAAGGACAAGGCGTGTCTCATTGAGCGACAGCGTGTTACCCTCGATTGCATTGCTCGACCAGATATGCTCTGTCTTGATATTAGCGTTGAGCTGCTTGAGCTCAGACGGATTGAGCGGACGAAAGCTGTTTAATTTTTTGAGTTTTTCTGTCAGCGTTTGAAAGTCCATTGATTGCTCCTCTTGGTGTGGTTCTTTTGGGCTATTGTATCATATCTTACAGCTTTCGGCGAGTTTCGTAGAGGCCAGTGATGGATTGGGAGATAAGGGTGGCATCGAAAATATTAGTATCAACCGCTGTGGTATAACGGACACGTGCGGCATCCTTCACTGGACCGCCAATCGCTTTCAAAGCACTCCCGATATTGGTTGTCCCGGCCGATGTAATATTTACGAATCCAATGACCGCTTTTCGTAAATCGTCTATGGTGTAACTAGCCAGATTTTCCTGAACCTCTTGCATTTTATCTGCTAGTTTTTTATTAGCCAGCCCATACCTTTCAGCACTATCTGCGACTTGAGCAATCACTTTGCCAAACAAGCCAAAGTGCTCATCAACAAACTTTCCATAACTTTCGCCAGATTCCTGATTTTTTATCTTGTCGTAATGATTAACCGCATAAAGAAATTCTGCGAGTTGACGTTCAAATGCGATTTGATTTCCTTTTTGTGCCTCATTAGCAGAAACCAGTAGCCTGCGACGTCCATCTTCAAATTCGTAAAGGCTATATTTGGGTAACTTCATGAGTAGTTTTGGATTAGTAAAGCCTCTGTCCTCCAAAAATTTCAGTGGTTCTTTTTCAAACGCCTCGCACTCCATAATAGTAATAGCAACCAAAGTTTGCATGAACTTTTTGGACTTACCCTTTTCATAAGAAATAGCAACTGTATATGCTGCATTAGGTGAATCAAAACCGCCGTACTTAGTTGTGTCCCAATTTTTCTTACGCGGGATAAGCTTGTTGGATTCCCCGTGCGGCAAGATACTTTCTTTTGAAAATTGACCCTTCTGTACTTCTACTTTCTTTACCACAGTTGGTTTGTAGCTCAGCATTCTCTTAACAGTGGCAATATTTTCCTTGTCCCAATAAACTTCGCCAGTTTCTGAGTCCCAGACTTTTTCTTTCTCAAAATTTTTCATGAGATTCATATAAAAATTGCGCTTTTCCGTTGCTTTCTGCGCACTTTTGTAGTTGCGGTAGCCTTGGTGGCGAAACTCGCCATAGACGAATTCTTTTTCGAGCTGTGGGTACATTTTGAGAAGAGCATTTGCGACGACAGCATTGAGATAAGCGTCGTGTGCGTGGTGGAAATCATTGATTTCACGGACTTTGTAGAAACCGTAAATTTTACGGAACTGACTGGCAAGGGCGGATTTTAGTGTGATGACTTTGGTCGTGCGAATAAGCTCACCATTTTCATCTTTTTGTGTATTAAACTGACTGTCCAAGATATTAGCGACGTGTTTTGTGATTTGACGTGTCTCGACAAGTTGACGCTTGATGAAGCCTGCTTTATCATCTTCGGTTAAACCACCACGCTCAGCTTTGGTAAGACTCAAAAACTTACGCTCTGAAATTCTCCCCTGCTTTCTCCAACGCTCCCAATCTGCTTTTCTATTTTTGCCAATGTCCATAGAGGGGATAGCATCGCCTTTTGCGCGATTTGCCGCTTGCGATACGAGGACACGGTTGTCTATCGAATTATCCGTCGTGAAAGCTTGTGGGATGATATGGTCAATGTCATACTGTGATAGGTTGCTTATGTCCAGCGTATCCCCCGTATAAGCATCTTTCCCGTCTTGTAGATAATACAAAAATAAGCGGTCATTTTGCAATTTTTCGTTTTCGAAGTCTTTGGAAAGTTTGACACCAACTTCTTCAAGTTGTTTTTTGCGTGCTTGACTTCTATCTTTGCCTTTTTGTGTAGTCTGATTCTCACGCGCTATTTCGACAACGATTTTGGAAGGAGGACAGCCCATGAATTTGACAAGTTCGTCAACGACTTTCAGACTTTGCAAAATACCTTTTTTGATGGCTGGAGATCCTGCCAGAGCTTGCACAATCTCAGTTAGACTTTCGTCAGCGCTGACAGACTGAGCTTTGGCGATTTGCGCCTTGAAGGTCAATCCGTCGTCGTTGATAAGCTGCATCAAATTTCGGTGTGCGGCTTGGTCGTCCATCAGAAAATCCAAAATTGTCTTACGGCTTTCTTTATCACGTAACCCGTTGATAAGCCTTTCTGACAGCCTTCCCCAGCCTGTATAATGCTTTTTGACAAGAGCATCAAAACTTGTTGCCAACTTTTCTTTGTAAGGTAAAAGTTGCTGTTTGCGCATTTTGCGGTCTTCAAAAACCGTCAAAATTTTGACAATATCCTCTAACTCGGCGTCTGTCAGCGCTGACAGAGGCACGCTCAATTTGACGAAATCATTGTAAGTCGCATAGCTGGCGTTGAAAGACTTCTCAAGTCCAGAAATCGTTGTACCCTCTATATTTAGCTCATTCTTGACAAAGTCTTGGATATTTTTAACTGTTACTTTCTTTGACTTTTTGAATAAATGCTCAAAAATTTTCTGCTTTTCATCTGTTGAAAAATATTGCCAGTTCCCTTGCTCATCTTGATACTGCACCTTTGTCAGCTCGTTGTAAACCGAGTATTTCTCATAAAGCATCGAATGTTTGGGCAATACCTTTTCATCAGGCAAATAAGTGTCAAAATTTGTCATTTTTTCAATAAATACCGTTGCAGATTTACCTATATCTACCACTTCTTCAAGATTCCAAGGGCGAATGGCTTCGTCAGATTTACGTGTTAGCCACGCAAAATCAGAATGCTTGTCCGTCAATGGACCGACGTAATAAGGGATTCTAAACTTGAAAATCTGGAGAATTTTCCCGGCATTTTCTTTCAAAAAAGGATGAAATTGCCCCTGATTTTCGAGAATAGCTTCTAGCTCCCGCTGATGAATTTGATGGGGGATTGAACCATTATCAAACGTCCGTTGTTTCCGACAAAAATTTTCTGCGTCAATGTCGGCATCAAATTTATGCGTCAGCTTTTTAACTTCTGCATAAAAGTCCGCTTGCGTGGTGTGCCCCTCAATATAGCCTGCATAGCCATTTTTCGTGGAGTCGTTATAAAAGTCCTGATATTCTGCAACAGGCAGCTCTCGCTTTAACGCCTGCAAATCTCGATTGTGCTTCTCAAAACGAGCGACCATTGCTGCAGAAATTGTCGTATGCTTGCCCAAAATCCCTGCGAGTGCTACGGCGTTATAGACTTCGTGCGCCAGCTCAAACACGTCGACATACTCATCGCTAATCTGAGCTAAAAGTGTAGATAAATCTTCGTCGTAACTATCTTTAGACATTTGGAGTTTCGCATCCTCCTCCAGCCCAAAACTCGTCTTGAAATTCCCTTGATTGCCCACGATCAACTTCAAAAACTCATAAAAGGACTTTTGCTTTTTGTCTGTCGTGTTCCAAACCTTATCAGCACGCACTTTGGCTGATAACTTTTCTGTCAAATCTGACGGCGATAAGTCATCAAAATTGACAAGGTTAATCAAGCTACCGTCCGCTTGCTCCGCAAAAGTTTGATTGTAGCTGTCAACAAATTGCTTGAAAGTTTCCTCTACGGAGCCGTTTTTGCCTGACAGCTCTCCCTCTATCAGGAAATGCCCACGCGCTTTCATGATATGTGCGATTGCCAGATAAATCTCGCGCAAGTCCGCCTTTTCGGTACTCTCCATTAGGTGATGACGCAAATGATAAATTGTTGGATATTTTTGATAATACGCTTTTTCCAGCTCTTCCGTTGGAAACAAAGGATGAAAGCCAGACTTTTTCTCGTTCAAGAAGCTCGTCTCCAAACGATGAAAGAAATTCTCATCCACTGCTTTCATCGGTTCTGCAAAAATTGCTTGTAGATAACGCAAACGATTTCTGCGTCGTGCCAAGCGTCTACGTGTCGTGCGCTTCGCCCGCCGTCCAGAGTTATTTTCATTTGCCGTTTTTGCTGCATCAAACAGCCGTGCGCCCCACAAATTCACCCGTGATTTGCGCACCTTGCCGTTTTCCGTAATTTTTTTCTTGCCCTGCACGAGGTTGAAGTCCTCGTCAATGACCGCCCAGCCGACCGAGTTCGTCCCGATGTCCAGTCCGATAGTGTAGTTTTTCCTTGCCATAATTGCCTTTCCTGTCGCATTTTCTCTTTTCATTATAGCCTATTTTCTTGAAAAAATTAAACGAAATCTGAGTTTTACCTTTAACTCTACTCCTTTTCAAAGTTGAACCGATGTACAAGGACTTCCATCATCTCATCAAAATCATCTGGAAAGGCAGCATAACCTGAAATCCAAAAGCCATCAGACTCCTTATTCACCGTAATATCCCAACCTCCACCACAGTCGATTTCTGGATTTTCATATCTCCTATCCCATTTTGAAATCAGGCTGAGGAGCTCAACGATTGCGGGCTCATAATCTTCTAATTTCTTAATTCTGACGATTGGTTTGTCCCAATATATTTTTTGGATAAAAATGAGCCAATCCACTTTTAACAAAATTTCATATTCCGAAATTCCCGCCATTCCAAAAAAGTTAGGTTAAATTTCTCGAAATTCCATTTTAACTTACTGCTCACTCGCACCCCTCCATGACCTTCGCCACTTGTGCCAGCGAAATTCCAAACATATTCAGCCGTTTGAGCAACTGTTTGCCGTTGGCGTAGCCGATGCGGAGCTGCTGACAGAGGTATTCGCGGCGGCGGCTATCCGTGCGCATGACAAGTCCAAATTTCGCCAGATCTTGGACGGTCAGCGTCGCCGAATTTTCCGTCAGCGCTGACGAAGTCTCAAGATGGGCAAATGCAGCCGTCAGCGCCGCAAAATCGGCGTGTTCCACGCCCAGCGAATGTCCCTCTTGCTCTTAGACTTTGGCGTTCCCTCGTTGCGCTGGATAAACGCGTGCTGCGCCGTTGGCACCGCCGCCATGATAATCTTGCGAATGCGCTCCCCCTGAAAATCAGGATCGGTAAAAACGATAATTCCCCGCCGTTCATACAAGCGCTTCAATCGTTCCAAATCTAGCTCATCAATCGAGGAACCGCCCGTCTCATAAGTGTCCACCTCAAAAAATCGCTTGAGATTCGCCGTATCGTCCCGCCCCTCGACAACCACGACGGGCTCAATTTTTGGCTTCTGCGCTAAATCTTGCAAGATAAGCCTCCTTTTCTTTTTGATTGCTTAACACGATGACCTTGTTCCAAGCCTTTTCAGCCCTTATGACAGCCGCCTGCTTTTTCGCCGACCGCTCTGGAAATCGCCATGTGAATTTTAGAAATTCCCAAAATTCCCTGTCCCATTTTTCTTTGAAATTTTCAGGCAAATCCTTTCGATTATGAAAAATCCTGTTCAAAATTGACCGCTTTACCACCCGATAAAGCGCCAGAACGCGTGGAATTTCCAAAATCACAATCTCGTCCGCCGTCCGCACCCGTTCCGTCATCAGCCACGAATAGCCTCCGTCAATAATCCAGTCCTCATGCTGACTGATAAAGTCGTGCTGGTAATCCGCCAGCCTCTCCCGTGCAAGCTCCGAATGATCCCACTGATGCCACGTCTGGTCAATATGCCAAAGCGGGTAGCCTGTCAGTTCATACAGCTTCCTCGTCAGCGTGGATTTCCCCGCCCCAGAGCTGCCGATTGGCATGATTTTCACTGCTCGCCCTCCGCAAAAACCTCGCTCAGATTGCCCTCTGGGTCAGCGAAATAAAAAGCCCGCTGCCCCCACGGATAGGTGGTCGGTTCAGAGATGAGCTGCACCCCCGCCGCTTTGAAAGCGGTAAATTTCGCATTGACCTCGGCATGAGAGCCGACCAGAAATGCCTGCTCCATACGCAGATTGAGCGCCATCGCCGCCTGCTCACCCGTCAACTGCTCGATAAAACTGCGGTTGGACAGCATGAGCCGAAAGCCCGTCGCCTCATCATAGAGGTCGGCGTGGTCAAGATTTCCGTCCCAGTCGGTCCGAAAGCCCAGATGCGCCACATAAAAGGGTACCATCAGCGCCAAATCCTTGACAAAAAGTCCATAAGTGTCTAATTTCATTTTTTCTTCCTTCCGTAAATGCCGTGCCTTGACAGGAGTCTGAGCGCCACACCGACCGCCAGTACGCTAAGCAGCACCGTCAGAAAAAGCCAGCTCCACAGCCCCAGAGCGAGAGCCGCCACCAGTCAAGCACCCCAGCTGACAATCGTCCAGCCCCGCACCCGCAGAGCGCTCTTTTTTTCTTCCCCGCTAAACTCGATAAAAGCCTGCACCACCGAACCCGTAAAAAGCAGCCAGCTGCCGAGAATTCCGACCCAAACCATGAGATTGTTCATCATTTTTCAGAGCTCCAGTCCAAATATCCGCAGCGCATTTGCCGTCGTCGCTGCTGCCACTTCGTCAGCCGTCAGCCCCCGCAGCTCAGCGATTTTCTCGACCACGTAGCGGGTGTAACCCGGCGTATTTTCTCGTCCGCGAAAAGGCACTGGTGTCAAATAGGGTGCATCTGTTTCCACCAAAATTCTGTCCAATGGTAATTTTGCAACCGCCTCTTGCTCAGCTAAGGCTTTTTTGAAAGTAATCACGCCTGAAAATGAAATCATCATGCCAAGTTCGACAAATTTGATTGCTTCATCGTAAGTTCCCGAAAAAGAATGCATAATTGCGCCGGCAGGCCCCACACCTTCTGATTTGATAATATTATACGTATCATTAATACTATCTCTTGTGTGTACCTGAAATGGTACATTTGCAATTTTAGACAGTGCAATTTGTTTTCTAAAAACGCGCTCCTGCTCTTCCTTAGGTCGCACCATCCAATGATAATCTAACCCAATCTCACCTACTGCAAGCACTTTTGGATTTGACAATTTTGTCAAAAGATACTGCTCAGCCCGTTCATCAAATTCCGCTGCGTCATCAGGGTGCCAACCGATTGTAGCGTAACATTCATCAAATTGCTCAGCTAAGTAAATTGCACGATTATTTAATTCATAATTACTGCCGACATTATTTATCCGCACGACATCAAATTCGTGCGCCTTACTAATTTCTCCCGCTTCACGCCCTTGAAATTCGTCTGCGTTCAAGTGCGTATGTGTGTCAAATATTTCCATAGATTATATTATAGCAAGATGTGAGTAGGAGCGCAATGATAGCAAAAATCATTCATCCATTTTTCGATTAAAGTTTCGACGTTCTTCATCTCGAGCCTCTTCGATTTCCTGTTGCTTTTTACGGATTTCCCAGTTGTATTCCTCAACAGTTTGTTCAAATTGACTGCTAAATTGCTTGGCAGAGCCATAAGGCAAGTCTTGATAAACTTACCCGCGACTAAAGCCGCAAGCTTCATGTTAAATTCATTATATACTTTTCTTACAAACGTTTCCATAATCGACATGGAGCAGAATTTTTATATATAAAACCTCTGAATTGATTTTAAAAAATAGATTCATTTTTCAGAAACCATTTTTCATTCTATTCCCCTGTATTCTTGAAATTGTTATATTTTCGTGAATAATCTTATAAATTTTTATCTTAACAGTGCGTGCTCAAACTCTCGCCAAGTAAGTTTCTGTTTCATTTTCGCTTTGAGTTTACTAGCAATTATCTTATAGCCAAAAAAGCTTTGACCGTTTGGTCAAAGCTTTTTCAGTAAATTTCCTCTCAACCTTCAATATGATTTTTTACGGCTTGAATTATCATCTCATCTGCTTTGCTGTCAAATTTGAAAACTAAGCAATTTTCTTCATCAACTTTTACGGAAAAATAATGTTTAAGATTTCCAAAAGGCTCTGCGTTTTCTGTTCCTTGATATTCAATATATTCAATAATCAGATTGAGCTCATTAAAATAAACAGGATTTTCAGTTCTTAGCCGAAGATAATCTTGCCAAGCACTATCTGTCCAACATTTTTGCACTCACATTTTCCTCGTTTTCTAACAACTCATGTTCAGCCACTTCTCCAGCCTCTGTCTCAATAATCCGCTCTTTAAGGTGCTCAAGATTTTTCTGATTAAACAAAGCGTCATTTACTCGAAGAGTAAACGGAATCTGTCCGTCAGCAACTACTCTTTTTAAAAAAGCAGTTACTGCAACACTCATATTAAGTCCCATTGATTCAAATACAAGATTTGCTTGCTCTTTTAATTCCTTGTCAATTCTCACATTGATATTACTAATCATGTCTCACTTATCCTCTTAATTTAACCTAGGAAGTGCGTGCCAATTTCCCTGTGTAAATACACCACACTATCCCTTCTCTTTCATTCTGTATAGCTTTAGCGCTTACCATTTATTTCAAATCAGTTAGGCTTAACACTACAGCATGCTGTTGAGCTTGCGAACAGAGCAATTCTTCATAACGAAGCGGAGATAAACTTCACAGCAGGGTTTCTTCTAAAGAAAGTTTCCTTCCATAGACGAAATAATCAGCTCAAACTTTCTGCCAACACATCTTTATAGTCAGGTTTTAGGGCAAACTCTCGAACAGCAAACGGACAAGTCGGGAAAATTTTACGTTTTTCACGCCTTGCTTTTTCAATTCCGCTTGCAACGAGTTGCTCAGCGAATTTCTGACCGCGGTAATTGGGATTGACATAAGTATGATTGATGACAAAAATATCGCCACGGTCGACGAAAGTCATTTCTCCCACTTCTTCTTCATCATCGTAAAGAACAAAGCGATTTTTCTCTTCAACGATTTTCATTTTATTTTTCCCCTTTACTCACTCGAATATATTTTAGTGCACCACTTGGACAACGATTGATGATTTCAACATTTCGGTCGGCGGATTCGTTATCCGCAATAATCCAGGGTTTACGCCCTACTTCATATACTTGAGCAGAACCTCTGACACATTCCCCCGCATGTTCACAGATATTCTTATTATAAAAAATATTTATTTCTTTACCCGAATACTTCCGATAGCCTTCATCAAGTAGTTGAGCTTCATTTACCTCTACACCATTGAGCTTATTTCCATCCATTTTGATAATCTCCTTTTTTGTCTTATAAACTCTCGTACAGCCTTCTTTTTAAGGCTACTTCCAATTCAAATCAGGCGCAACCTCTTTCATGATTGTATCAAGAAGATGAATATTGTAATCCACACCTAGTGTATTGGGAACTGTAACCAAAACCGTATCTGCCTCTTTGATTGCTTCATCATCTTTCAACTCATTGACAATCTTATCTGGTGTTCCCGCAAATGTTCTACCAAAAATGGTCGGGTTTTTATGATAAGCAAGATAGCCAATTGAATCCTGAGCTTCCGCATCGCCTAATATTTGCTTATCCAAATCATTAACGATTGGCAATATTGAACGAGTGACAAGCGTTCGAGGCTCGAAATCATGCCCTGCTTTCTTCCAAGCTTCTTTATATGCTCTTAACTGTTTTGCCTGCTGAATATGAAAAGGCTCATTTGATTCATAATTAACCAGTGTTGAGGACTGTAAATTCATTCCGTGCTCTGCAGCCCAAATTGCTGTTTGCTGCGAACCTGCTCCCCACCAAATGCGCTGTCTCAATCCTTCAGAATAGGGCTCAATACGAAGAAGCTGCTGCTCTTGCGGAAACATCGGCTGCGGATTAGGTTCAGCAAATGGCTTACCATCCAGAAGATCCAAAAATTTAAGTGTCCTTTCACGCGCAATCTCTTTCACATCTTCTTCACTGAAATCATAACCAAAATGTTTCCAGCCATCAAGCACTTGTTCAGGAGAACCACGTCCTACGCCAAGTTGTACACGATTTTGCGTCATAATATCCGTTAATCCGGCATTTTCTGCCATATAAAATGGATTTTCATAACGCATATCAATCAGCCCAGTTCCAATTTCTATTTTACTTGTCTGTGCACCGATGGCAGCCAACAAAGGAAAGGGAGAACCGATTTGATTAGCAAAATGATGAACTCTAAAATAGGCTCCGTCAATTCCGATTTTTTCCGCCTCCACAGCCAGTTCAACAGATTGCAAATAAGAATCTTTGGCAGTTTTGACTAAAGACCCCTGATTCATCCAAAAACCAAAACTTAGAAATCCGATTTTTTTCATAAAATGCCCTGCTTCCTTTTTGATTGCATATATTATGATATGCAAAAATTTTATTATGTACCCACATTATACATCTAAAATAAAACGATATCAAGTTCGAAGTGAATATTTTATCTGTACAAAATTCTTCCTCACTCACAGATATCAAGAAGGAATCTCGTAGCTCTATTACAACATTTCTCACTTCTGAAAATCGGAGTGCTTAACACTTGCTAGGATAAAAGCAACAAAATTTTGAAAAAACAAAAATGCTCCAAAAAATGGAACATTTATTTCAATAACACGTACTAATCCCCCACCTCTATCGTAGGTGCCCAATCGCACTTCGTTATGAAAGGCGAATAGATAGACAGGAAACCTACTCATAAGTCGCCTCGCTCTTGCAACTAGAAATTCAGTGGGAGTCAAAACTCCTACCTCCACTTCATTTATATTAAGGTTTGATACGATGCAGCATCCGTGGGAATGGAATAGCTTCACGGATATGCTCAGTTCCGGCAACAAAGGTAACCATGCGTTCAAGGCCGAGTCCAAAGCCTGCATGAGGGACTGAACCGTATTTACGAAGGTCAAGATACCAGTCATAATCTTCTGCTTTCAGTCCAAAATTTTCAACCTTTTTCAGCAACAAATCATAATCTGTTTCACGCTCAGAGCCGCCGATGATTTCTCCGTAACCTTCTGGTGCAAGCAAATCGGCACAGAGCACACGTTCAGGGTTATGTGGGTCTGGTTTCATGTAAAAAGCTTTGAAACTTGCCGGATAATTGCAAACAAAAGTAGGCACACCATAGAAATTAGAAATCCAAGTTTCATGTGGGCTTCCAAAATCATCTCCATGTTCCAGATGCTCATAATCCGCCCCTTCTTCACCTTCATGAGCCTGCAAAATGTCAATGACTTCATCATAAGGTACACGTTTAAACGGCGTATCCACATATTTTTGCAGCAAAGTCGTGTCGCGCTCAAGAATATCTAGCGCATAAGCTGCATTATCCAAAACACCTTTAATCATGTGCTTCACGTAGGCTTCTTGAATATCCAGAGATTCGTCATGCGTCACAAACGGATACTCTGCATCCATCATCCAAAATTCAGTCAAATGACGGCGTGTTTTTGATTTTTCAGCACGGAAAACAGGGCCAAAGTCAAAGACGCGTCCAAGTGCCATCGCTCCTGCTTCAAGATAAAGCTGTCCAGATTGAGAAAGAAAAGCTGGATTGCCAAAATAATCCGTCTCAAAAAGTTCAGTCGTGTTTTCAGCTGCATTTCCAGAAAGGATTGGACTGTCGAACTTAATAAACCCATTTTTCGCAAAGAAATCATAGCTGGCGTAAATAATGGCATTTCGAATCTGCATAATTGCCATTTGACGCTTAGAGCGCAACCAGAGATGACGATGGTCCATCAAAAAGTCTGTCCCGTGGTCTTTGGGCGTAATCGGATAATCATTTGAATCACTAATCACTTCAAGGTCAGTCACGTCAAGCTCATAGCCGAATTTCGAACGACTGTCCTCTTTGACCATTCCTGTCACATAGACTGATGTTTCTTGTGATAAATGCTTGATTTCTTCAAATTTCGCTGTACCTACTTCTTCGCCAAATGCTTCAATCATATTCGGCTTGAATACAACGGCTTGAAAAAATGCTGTCCCATCGCGCAACTGCAAGAATTGGAGTTTACCTTTGCCCGATTTGTCAGCGAGCCAAGCACCGATTTTTACCGTCTCTCCAACGTGATTTTTCACATCAATGATTGAAATTAAGTCTTTCATAATAAATCTTTCTAAAATGTATTCTATTTTTTAAAATTTGTCCTGTTTCCAGACAACAAATAACTTTTCTTCATTCACAAAATCTGCAAATGTTTTACTATCAACAAATACACGCCCTCCAAATTCGATAGGTTGAAAAAGCGCAATCATGTTATGGTCATAAAACTTTTCACTTACCACTTCTTTGCTTGTTTCTACAAAATTGGGAAGCTCAAGCTCAGAAAAATCAAGTGCGGTAAGGAGCTGGTCGATTTCTGGCTGCTCACCTATGATTTCTGTGATTTTATTTTTTTCAGAGCATAAGTAAGCAACAAGATGTCCTGCTTTGAACAATCCCAGCGGATTCTTGATTTCCCCCTTGCACCAACTTTGCCAGTAGGCGTTGCTACGGACGATTGTTCCCGAAAGTACCGCCGAGTACTGCCTATAGAGCTGCTCCATTTCGAAAAAATCACTAACAGTCAGTGGGCGAATTGCATCGTTTGCTTCAAAATGATTGCGAACAATCTTGTGATAATCTTTAATTTGTGCAAACCCGTGATGAGCATAATGTTTGAAAAGTCCTGTATAAAGCAAGGAAAACACAAAGCCATTTACTCTCATGTAGTCTATTGCATGAGCAAGCAGTTTAGCAGACAAGCCTTTTCCACGATACTTCTCTTGTGTTGAAACTTCGCCAATGCCGCCCATTTTATAGGATTTACCTGCAAAATAGATTGCTCGTTGAAACACACGCACGGTTGAAACAATTTTTCCATTTTCGTTTTTAATGATAAAAATAGAATGAAAATTTCGCTGGGGGTCAGCTTCAAAATGCCTGCGGAAATAATCAGCCTCCACCGAAAATGTTGTCGCACAATGCGTGACCCACTCATCAAAATCAGCTGCTGTCAGTGTTTCCACCTGAAATTCATTCATGAATTTTTGCCTCAACCCAAGCCTTAATCCGTTTTACAGCCTCCAAAAGAACAGGAAGACTTGTTGAATAACTCAAGCGTACATTTTCTGGTGCATTAAACCCTGCACCTGTTACGAGTGCAACACCTGCTTCTTCAAGAATTGCTGTCGTAAAAGCTGTAACATCATCAAAGCCTGTAAGTTGCATCGCCTTGCTCACTTTTGGAAAAAGATAGAAAGCACCGTTTGGTTTGACAACTTCAAAGCCTGGTATTTCGCATAAGAGCGGATAAATAGTATTCAGACGTTCCTCAAAGGCTTGCCGCATAAGCTCAACTGAACTTGTATCCTCATCAGAAAAAGCGTTAATCGCAGCATATTGGCTAACCGTTGTTGGATTTGATGTTGTCTGGCTTGTAATTTTGCTCATTGCAGCAATGATTTCTGGGTCACCCACGGCAATTCCAATACGCCAGCCAGTCATTGCAAATGTTTTGGATACACCGTTAATAACAATAGTATGCGCCCGGATTTCCTCAGAAAGTGTCGAAATCGCTGTGAATTTTGCTCCGTTATAAGTCAAACGATGATAAATATCATCTGCTAAAATCAGTAAATCATGAGCAACTGCCCACTCTCCAATCGCTTGAAGCTCTGATTTGCTGTAAATCATCCCCGTCGGATTAGATGGGCTATTGAGCAAAAGCACTTTGGTTTTCGTTGTCCAGGCAGCGTCTAGTTGCTCAATCGTCAGTTTGAAATCATTTGCTTGTTCGGTTGGAATAATCACAGGCTGACCGCCTGACATTTTAACTTGGTCCACATAAGAAACCCAGCAAGGTGCGGGAATAATGACTTCATCTCCTGCATCTAATACACTTTGGAAAAAGCTGTAAAGGGCAAATTTAGCACCTGTCGTTACCAAAATTTCTTTAGCTGACAAATCGTAACCATAAAAGTGCTGCCAATAATGACTCACAGCTGTTTTCAATTCTGGCAAACCGCTTGACTGTGTATAAAAGCTTGCTTTACCGTTATGGATAGATTGAATAGCCGCTGCACCGATTTTTTCAGGCGTCGAAAAATCGGGCTGTCCAAGCGTTAAATCAATGATATCACGTCCTTCAGCCTTGAGCGTTTTTGCACGTGCCGAAGTTGCTAACGTGACTGATTCTTCTATATTTTGCACAAATTGAGATAATTTCTGCATTTTCATCTCCCTCGTCAATCCGACTGTGTGTGACTACATTGAAATCATGCAGCAAGGATTTTATAAGCTAAATCTCTTTACACAGTTCTGGGTTGCATATTTTTACTTCATTAACCTAATAATTTTTTTCCACTTGTAAAATCGTAAACCTTAAAACCATTGCTATCATTTACTTCCCAAGCCGGTTTATTTTTATAAAGTGCCAAAACGACAGAGCTGGTATTTTTTTCTGTCAATTTTTCGGGCGAAATTCCGTCCGCCATATTTACAACAGTCAAGTTCTTATTATTTTTAGGAATAATCACACCGATTTCTTTGCCGGAATTATCCTGACCGATGACTGCATAACTGGTGCTATCTGTCGTTGCAATACCAAACGCTTCCGCAGTTTTTAAACCTGCCTGCGCCTTGGCAATCTTGATGACCTGAGCGCGCGTACTGTTAAATGGGCTAGTTGCCTTCGCAAAGAAAAGGGCAGTCGCAAGATAAATCGCAAGAACAACTGTTAAAATTCCAATCGTAACTTGTGCCGGAACACTCATTCGACGTTTTCTCATGACGAATCCTTTCTCTCATAAATGAATAGATTTCAAAGCTATCTTTGTTTTGTTTCTCAACCAATATATGCTAGCTGTGGGAAACATAGGTTAAAACTTCCACTAAATAAGTCTCTGCATCATTATACCAAAAATTCCAGAATTTCGCTGATTGTCTCGTCAAATGTATGTTTTTTCAAAGGGAGTACTTGGGCAAGATTGGCACGCATTCGTTTAGCATAGGATTTTCCTAAAAGACGATTGTCCAATACGACAACTGCCGATTTCTGTTTAGGTTTTCGATTGACACGCCCAAAGGCTTGGCGCATTTTCAAGGTTGCAAGCGGGACATTGAAATCGTAAAAGGGATTGGCAAATTTTGCAGCATATTTTTTGGTCAAAATATCTTCTGGCGTAGCAAACGGCAAGCGTGGCAGAACCAAAATTATTTTCTTTTGCTTATCAAAATCAACCCCCTCCCAAAAGCTGCCTAATCCAAGCAAAATGCGGCTCTCACCCTTATCAAATTTTTTCTTAATCTGCGCAGGCGTACCGTTAATATCTTGTGCAAGAACATTCCAACCATCAGCAGACAGCTTTTCTGCTACAAAAGTGAGCGAAATCTTTGAGGTGAAAAGCACAACGATTGGAAAATTCAGTTCGGCAAGTTCAGCCACAACTTCTGCAGTATAATGTGCATAATCAATCACTCCTGTATTTTTCACAGGTGGCGCATCGGATACTGCAAACAGACATTGATTTTCAGCAGGTTTTCCTACGATTTCAAAAAAGCGATAATCTGCAAAGCCGAGCAATTCTGGAAAAGATGGCTTTTCCGGTGTCAACGATAAAGTCGCCCCAATCATGAAAAGCTTCGTTTGTTCAGGAAGCAACTGAGCAAAATTGTAAAAATCACTTTTGCTCACAAAAAGACGGTCATTCTCACGCCAAATAATACTATCCGAACGTTCTAACAAATTTGACAGGTCTGTCAAACCGAGTTCGGTTGCATCAAGTCTGATTTTTTCAGCATCAAGTTCTTTTTTGTTTAGCTGGTAAACTAAGCTCTCCTGCAGACGTTTTTCAAGTTGCGTTTGTGGTTCAATTTTGAGCAGCTCATCTGTGATTTTAAGTGATTTTTGTCCCAAATTTTCCATAATCGGAAAAAGCTGCTGCGCTTCATCAACGACAAGCACACGATTCTCAAGAAAGCTTTCAGGATAATCTGCCAATCGTTCAACCAAGTAAGCATGATTGACAACTTCAACTTGTGCAGCTTTGGAACGTGCTTGCGCCCGCAACCAAAACTCTTGCTCATAGTGAAGTTGGCTCGGATTTAATCCACCTGTATAAGCAATTGCCGTGAAATAATCTTCGCTTGTCATTACGTGCGACAGCTCGTCCAATTCACCTGTTTCAGTTTCTGTCAGCCAAACTAGTACTTTCATTTTGAAAATCTCAAAGTTTTTTCCGTCTGTCTTGATAGGCAAAATCTTGGAAAATTTTTCAAGAGAGATATAATTTGAAGTGCCTAATAGTTTTGCCA
>JAJXWC010000198.1 GCA_021781855.1 Bacillota bacterium
AGTTCTTTAATAATTTTTTCTTGTAAAGTCATATTTAATTCGAGTTTAACTGTTTAATACAGCGAGTGTGTGCTATCTCCGCACTCCGTGCTATGAATATCCGCAACCTCAACAGTACACTGTACTGTTGAGCTGTCAATGCTCGCTACACCACTAAAGCGCTAGTCGCAATCGCAATTCCCTGCCTCTTGAGGTGGTGTATCACTAAGCTCTGCTAAGCTAAACAGTTAATAAACTCAATTCCTTTCTTTCATTCAAAAATCTTACCCATGTAAAATTCATCTATAAATTCGCCGCCAATTTGCATGGATTGACGTCTAACACCTTCGATACTGAAACCATTTTTCTGATAAAGCGCAATCGCCGGTGCATTTGTAATCATTGTCGTAAGTTCAAGCCGTTTAATTTCGTGCGTGGTTGCCCATTCATCAAGTTGAGTGAAAAATTGCTGTCCTAATCCTTGATGCTGAAATTCTTGTAAAATCCCAACAACGATATAAGCTTGATGCTTAATTCGCTGTGGTTTACCACATTGTGCAGATAAAAATCCAACAAGCTTACCATTTTCTTCTGCCCCAATCAGAAAATCCATGCGAGCAATCGCACCAACTGCACGACCGAGATTAAATTTTCGCTCGTCTGGTTCAAACATCATGAATTTTGTTTCGTTATCAAGTTGTTTTTGTAGCTGCCAAAATTCTTGCACATCTCCAATATCAATTCTTCTAATTTTCATTTCTTCATCAATCCAGCTTCATCTCAGCGACCGTTGTGCGTACTTTAGAAATCAAACGCATTTTATGATTCCAGAGCTCTTGAGATAAATCAACAGGATAAGGCTGAGGATTAAGGTCCCGTTTGTATTCGTCCCAAAGTTCTGCGAGATTTTCTTTAGCAAAATCTTTTATGGCCTGCAATTCTGGCAATTTATAGGTCAATTCTCCATTTACAAAAATTGCTTTGAGAAGCGGTTTTGCTTTGAAATCTTGGATATTCTTATTAATGTAGGTGTAGAGTGGGTGAAACATATAAATTTCATCTTGTAAGTCAGGGCGTTCATTGTCGAAACTGATATAATCTCCTTCAGATTTGCCATCGCTGGCACGCGTAATGCGCCAAACTTGCTTTTTACCTGGAGTGGAAACTTTTTCGGCATTGCTTGAAAGTTTTATCGTATCTTTCATTTTGCCATTTTCGTCCTCAATGCTGACCAACTTATAGACTGCCCCAAGAGCAGGCTGGTCATAGGCCGTTATGAGCTTTGTTCCTACTCCCCAAACATCAATTTTAGCTTTTTGCATTTTTAAACTTAAAATTGTATTTTCATCAAGGTCGTTTGATGCGTAAATTTTTGCTTCTGTAAAACCTGCTTCATCAAGCTGCTGACGAACTTTTTTAGAAATATAAGCCATATCGCCGCTGTCAATGCGCACACCTTGAAAATTGATTTTATCACCAAATTCACGTGCTACTTTGATTGCCGCTGGAACGCCAACACGTAAAGTGTCATAGGTATCTACCAGAAAAACACAATCTTTATGAGTCTGTGCATACGCCTTGAAACCGTCATAATCGTTTCCGTAGCTTTGAATGAGTGCGTGAGCATGTGTTCCAGATGCTCTGATGCCGAAAATTTTGGCAGCACGAACATTTGAAGTGGCATCAGCCCCACCAATAAAGGCGGCTCGCGTTCCCCAAATTGCTGCATCTAGTTCTTGAGCACGACGTGTACCGAATTCGAGGAGCGGGTCATCGCCAATAACTGATTTCATACGTCCTGCCTTTGTGGCAATGAGCGTTTGAAAATTGATGATATTTAAAATAGCGGTCTCTACAAGCTGACATTGTGCCAGCGGTCCTTCAATTTGTACCAGAGGTTCATTAGCAAAAACAAGTTCACCTTCTTTGACTGAACGGACGGTGCAGGTAAATTTGAAATCACGTAAATAAGTAAGAAATTCTTCTGGATAATCCAAATCTTTAAGATAAGCAATATCCGTCTCCGAGAATTTCAAGTTTTTCAAATAATTAACCATGCGTTCTAAACCAGCAAAGATGACATAACCATTTTCAAAAGGCATTTCGCGGAAAAAAACTTCGAAAACTGCATGTTTGTTGTGCCTGCCCAGTTCAAAATAAGTCTGCATCATGTTAATTTGGTAGAGATCTGTATGTAATGTTAAACTATCGTCTGGATAAAGGGTCAAAATATACCTCTTTTCATGAAATTCTAATAATTCTATTTTATCAAATTTTATACTAAATTTGTATTCCAATATGATATAATTTTAAAGTGATTACTTCATCTGTGGGGAATTTTCTCCCCCCAGATGTTAGGGAATACCCTGTCCATCTTCGCTTTGCGGCTTTAGTCGGTTAGTGAAATTGACAACGTAGCGAAGTGGAGATAGCGCGAATGGACACCTGTGGTAAGAAGCGGCGAATTGCGACCGCGACTATCCCACTTTTAGTGGCCAAAGTGCGTAGATAGCAGGCACTTGCTAGGTTAAAGGGAAGTTCAAGGAAATCCAGAAAATCCGAATTTTTAGAGGTAAGCTCAGTATGACAAGAAAAAAAATAGGTTTACTTGGTGGAAATTTTAATCCTATCCATAATGCTCATTTGATGCTGGCGCGCGAAGCTGCACGTTCGCTGCAACTTGATAAAGTTTTGCTCATGCCCGAAAATTTGCCACCACATCAAGACAAAAAGACAACGATTGCACCTGAGCATCGAATTCAGATGATAAAATTGGCGATTGCTCCATTTCCGGAATTAGATTTAGAACTTTGTGAAATTGAGCGAGGAGGAAAATCATACACTTATGACACAATGCGCGATTTGACAGCAAAAAATCCTGACACAGACTACTTTTTTATAGTCGGCAGCGATATGGTGGACTATCTGCCAAAATGGTACAAAATTGATGAACTAGTCAAACTCGTACAGTTTGTTGCTTTTCGGCGAAATAAGGCTGTCAAAAGCACAAATTATCCTGTCAAATGGCTTGATACACCCATTTTAAAGATTTCTAGCACACAGATTCGTGAAAATATTGCTCGTGGAATTGAACCTGTTCAGCTTTTGCCTGAGCCTGTGCTTGACTATATTGAAAAAAATCAGCTTTATCGGAGTTGATTTTTTATTTATCTCAGCAGTGCGTGCTATCTACGCACTTCGTGCTACGCTGTCGATGCTCGCTACGCCACTAAAGTGGCTAGTCGCAATCGCAATCCCCCACCTCTATCACAGGTGTCCATTCGCTCTATCTCCACTTCATTACGAAAGACGTAAACTTCATTTACTCTATCCGCAACCTTCCTCGCTACGCTGCTAAAGCAGCTAGTCGGAATGGCAAGCTTCGAATTTCGCTCGACTGCTCTAGGGTCAGCCGGTTTGCGATTGCGACTAACTGCTTTAGCAGTGTAGCGAGCATCGACAGTGTAGTGCGAACGCACGGAGATAGTGGCTTAACTTCTGAGACAGGGTAACCTCATATCAAAGATGTTAAGCAGACTGTTGCGGCTTTAGCCACTTACAGGTCGCTTAGTTTTTTCACCTAGAGGTTGTCCCCTAAACCTGCTGGGAGTTGAAACTCCCACCAAGTAAGTCTCTACTTCACTTTGCAAGTAAGAGTCCAAGGATGACTGCGGCAAATCCTAAGCCATAGCTAAGCATACAATCTCATAAAACCTGT